>JABJAN010000017.1 GCA_018666135.1 Alphaproteobacteria bacterium
AAGATGGCTACTGAACAAATAACCTATGCTGAAGAGCAAGCAGAATTGCCTAATGCCCTAGCAGACACTGAAATTGCAAGACTTATGAAACTTGTTAGTGATTCAGGGTATAAAAAATCTGAAAATGCGCCAACTCTTCACAAAGAAGCATTTAAGCCTAGGTCACTTGTTGAAATCGCAATGGAAGTTCAACAGAAAAGAGAACAGAAAGAAAAGCAAACCAAAGAACTTGCTGAACTGGCGCAGAATGCATCACACCCAACAGATGAAAATAAGCTAGATACACGAAATGATGGTTCTGCAGTTAAGACGGAAAATATTAAACCTGAATTCTCAAATATATCTGATGAATATATATCCTCTGTCTCGCAATCTAAAAATGTGCAATCTGATATTCTGCCCCCATCAAATGAGGATGTTGCTAAAGAACTTGATGCTCAGCCTGTTAAAGCTGAAGACAATCCAGAACAAACGAATACAGCTGAAAATCTGGATATAAACGCAAATCCAGAAAATAACATAGCAGTTGAACTATCAGACCAGCTGGACAGCAATAGATCAGCAGACAGCCTGACTAATGAAGATGAAGCAAATGATGAAATCGCCAAAGCAGATGAAATTAAAAAAATTAACTTTGACGAAGGGTTTGATGAAGGGTTAAAAGCTGGAAAACTGACAATGAAGGCCGAATTAGAACAAAAATTTAATGAGCAAAAGAATACCTTTGATGCTCTTATAACTAGCCTTACACAAATGAGTTTTGCCGACACCAAACAATTAGAAACCGATATTCAATCCGCTATTATGGAACTTGCAACTGAACGTGCCGGTATTGCAATAACTGAAATGCCAGAGATGTTTATTACTAGAATTGAAACTCTAATCAACCGTCTTGGGAGTAGCGTTGACACCCCTATTATTAGGCTGAATAAAGCAGATCTTAACCATATTAAAACAGCTAGAAAACAATCAGAAATCCTAACAAAGTCGCGTCTTATTGAAGACCCTGATTTTAATCATGGTGATATCGCTATTAGTTTAGCTGGTATCGAAATACAAGATATTCTTAAAAACAGAACATCCCTAAGTGAGGTCTCCCCAACATCTGGTCAAGCACAGCTAGATGTAATAGAAGAAATAAATCAGCCAGAAACATTGAATGATGACCAGATAAATACAGAACACCCCCTACAAGATGATAGCGTTGATAAAACATCCTCGGATGAGACATCATGATATCTGTGCAGGAAAAACTTACTCAAAGTATTAAGTCTGTTGCAATCAGCAAACCAATCTCTATTTCTGGCAGAGTAAGCCGTTATGATGGCCAAATGGTAGAGTGTGATGGGTTTCCAGCGACCATTGGTTCATTATGCCAAATTGATACAGAAACAAAAATACCTGCAATAGCAGAAATCATCGGCTTTCATGGCGGTCATAATCTACTGAGCCTGCATGATTTTGGTGCTAGGATCAGTGTTGGAGCACAGGTTCGTGTGATTGATGATGGCTATATGATACCTGTTGGTGAAGGATTACTTGGACGGGTAACAGACGCACTTGGTGCCCCACTTGATGAAAAACCATTACCTGAACTTGAGAGCAAATGGCCCTTATTGGGAAAGGAGCTAAATCCTTTAGCGAAAAATCCAGTTGATAAGCCACTTGATGTAGGTGTGCGCGCTATTAATAGTTTACTTACAGTCGGCAGAGGGCAGCGCATCGGCATTATTGCTGGCTCTGGCGTTGGTAAGTCTGTGTTACTTGGCATGATGAGCCGCTATACAGAAGCAGATATAGTTGTCGTTGGCATGATTGGCGAGCGCGGCAGAGAAGTAGGTAGTTTTGTTAATACAATTCTTACTGGCGATGCAAAAAAACGAACGGCTGTGATTGCTGTTCCAGCAGATCGCTCTCCTTTATTGCGCATAAGAGGCGCAGAGAGGGCAACTGCTATCGCTGAATATTTTAGAGATAAAGGTAAGAATGTTCTTCTAATTATGGATTCCTTAACCCGTGTTGCCCATGCAAGAAGAGAAATTGGACTTGCACTTGGAGAACAACCAACTTCTAAAGGATATCCACCGTCAGTTGTATCTATGATACCAAGATTAATTGAACGCACTGGAAGCGGTGTAAAAAATCAAGGCACTATAACAGCTATTTACACTGTACTTGCAGATGGAGATGATGCAAACGACCCTGTGGTAGATACCGCACGCGCCATTCTAGATGGGCATATTTTGTTATCTAGAAAACAAGCACAGATGGGTATTTACCCAGCAATAGACGTGCCTATGTCTGTCAGTCGGGTAATGAATGAAATTACAGATGAGTCTTTGCAGAAAAGTGCTAAAAAATTTCGTAGATTAGTCTCTTTATATACGGAAAACAGAGATTTAATCTTAATGGGAGGATATACATCTGGACAGGACCCTGAATTGGATGAGGCTGTAGCTCTTTGGCCTAGAATCATGGCGCATATTCAACAAGGTGAATCTGAAAAAGCAGATTTTGCTTCAAGTAAAGATGCCTTGATTAGCCTGATAAAATAGTCCCCTTTTAAAGAAAAAAAATAGTATTTTCATGAAACAGAAATCCATATATGAGCGCTATACGCTAAAACAGCAAATTGAAATATCAAGACGGGCTGAAACTATGCGAACGCTTAGTTCAGAATTGGAAAAATCAAAAGAATTAGTAAATCAATTAACAGAAATTGCCAAACAAACCGAGATTAAAACTGGCCAGACAAACGCAATGTCTTTGCGCTCTTCCTCATGGTATAGCACTATCGTCCAAGAACAGTTAGAGACAACGCAAAATAGAAGTAAATTCTTGCAACAAGAAGTGGATGACACACGCAAAACAATTGCAAAAGCCGTCCATAAAAAAAATAAGTCAGAAGAAGCATGGCATCGCCATGAAGCTGTTGAACTTGCTAATAGAGAAGAAAAGTTTGACCAAGAGCTAGTTGGAAGAAAAAGAAATATTAGCAAATTTGGGTAACAAAAAAGTATCCTTAATAGATATTTAACTTGCCGATGATTCTTTGTGTTACATTCATTAATTGGCATTTTACTTGCAGTATTCTTCAGCAAATTGAATTAAAAGTCAGGTTAATGGTATGTCACTAGTTACAAATGCTTCGAATGCTAACGCCTCTGCTCCTCAAACCAAAAATCAATCAGAGGCGCTTGAAAATCAAACACAATTATTATTTGATCAGCTTTTTTCACTTGTGAATGAGCTAGATGAGGATGCGTTTAAACGTATTACTACTGAGATATCACAGAATAGCTTAGAAAATTCAGAAGCTATAGCAAATGATATGGACAATGTCGCTCTATTTTCAGAAGTCATAATAAGTGACAAGGATACTATGTCAGATGAAAATAATGTCGAATTTAATACATCATTTACAAACCTAATTGATACCTTAAAGACGCTGATTACTGACGATAATACGGAGGAAAGTGACGATATCATTGCATCATTAATCAGAGATAAATCTAATAAAATTGGCGCGCCATCAATAAATACTGAAAATATAATTCAACCCGCACAGACTCATCAAGGCCGCCTCTTTTCTTATAAAAACGTAAATAATAATATGGCAAGCCCTGTAAAGCCAATAAGCAATGCAGAAAGCAATATAACAACAGATAAACTGTCTGAGGTTGTTAAATTAGTTGAACAGGCAATATTTTCTCGAAAATCAGCTCAATCCACTCCTGAGAACGAAGCTAGCAAAGCACCCTCAGAAGTAAAACAGAATAGTGCTATCGACGAAGCAATTGAAATAAACACCGAGCTTTCTCGCTCAAACAAAGGCAAATTAAACTTGCATGAAGCTTCTAGTGTTAAAAAAGAAGAAATGATTAATCTTGGAAAATCATCTCAAACTAATGGTGAGCTTGTTCCATCACAAGATTATAAGAATGCTGCCAACAAACAAGCTGTTTTAAATTCTTCTATAGGTAAAAATACTCAGTCTGAAATAGGAGCGCAAGGCGCAACCAGAGTTGTTGAATTAAGTCAGCACTATAATGCCAACACCGCACATCAAACAAATATTCAACATAATGCGGTTGATGCTTATACTGGCGGTGATGCAGGACAGGATAATAATAATAGCCAGCCACATTCACACTCATTAAAGAGCCATGCGCCATTATCCACAATTCAAAAACTGAATATGGCTGACAAAGCATGGAAAGAAGCACTTGTAAGACAAGTTGAAATGCACATGAAAGATGGCGGCAAATCACTTGAATTAAGCCTAAATCCTAAACAATTAGGCAGAATGACCGTTTCAATCCATATGGCTGGTGATACCGCCTCTGTTCAAATTTCAACTGAGACTTCTGCTGCCGCAAATATGTTATTGGAATCAGAAACAAAACTGGCACAGATGATGCAGGATATGGGGTTAAAGCTAAACGTGTTGCAAGCTGGTTTATCTGGAAAAAACAACCAGAATTCCAATTCAGATGATAACGGCAAGAATTCGGCTAGTCGAAATACAGAAATATCAGATGATGAAAAAGAATTAGATAAAACAAAATTAAATAATTTAGATAAATCAATTTTAAATATAGTTGCATGATCTTATAATAAGCTAAAGGAATGCGAAATGGCTGAAGAAGAAGTAGAAGAAAAAAAATCTAAAGGCGGTTTAATCAAGATCATTTTGTTCGCTGTTGGCGGCATAGTGCTTGTGGTAATTGGCCTTGGCGCAGGATATTTCGTTTTTGGAAGCAGTCAGCCAGACCCGTCTGAGGAAATAGAGACTATTATTGAAAGAAAACTGCAAGAGGCAGAAGCAGCCAAAGCAGAGCAAGATAATGCATCTCCAGAAAAAGTATCTAAAGAAACCCCTGAACAAGAAAATTTTGTTACAATTTATTATGAGTTTCCTGGCACCTTTACAACCAACTTGCGTGGATCTCGAAAAATGTTGCAAGTAGGTGTTGGTGTTTCAACACAATATGATGATACCGTAATGATGAATGTAGAATCTCATGAATTAGCATTACGGTCTACTATTTTAGGGGTGCTTAGTGAATTTGCTGAAGAAGACGTGCAAGGGACAAACGGTAAAGCCGCACTTGCCGCAGCGCTTAAACAAGGTATAAATAGTAAGTTAATTTTGTTGGAAAACTTTGGTGGTGTAGAAGAAGTTTTATTCACCTCGTTTGTCTTAAATTAAGCTGTTACGCTAACAGGAGCATTTCAAGTGGCATCTACCCGAAAATTAAGCACAGAAGAAGTCAATGCGCTTATTGAAGGCTTGGACGAAACTGAAGGCGATACAAGTACAACTGAAAAAATTGATGCAAATAACATAAGACCATTTAAATTTGGATCTGATGATTTATCTTTGATGGGCGATTACTATGCGCTTCGAATGATAAATGAACGCTTTGCCAGATTTGCAAGAAGCATATTTCTTCCTATGTTAAGATTGCAACCACGCATTTCCTCCTTCCCGCCAGAAGTGAAATCTTTTGATGAATATACAGCTAATATTGATGGCTTTATGAGCATGAATATTAGCCGAATGGAAGAGTTGCGAGGCAATATGTTGATGGTGATTAATCCAAGCTTCATCTCTGTTCTGACCAATGCATATTATGGTGGAAAAATAGAACCCTTAAAAAACAAACGCTCTGAATTCACAACCACAGAAGATAGATTAATTGAATTAGTTACTAAAGGACTAAATCAAGTTTTAGAAGATGCGTGGAATGATTTAACGCCAACAACTATTAGCTATCAAAGCAGAGAAATTAATCCCCAATTTGCCTCATTTGTGGATGGTGCTGATTTGGTAATCATATGCTCTTTTGTTGTGCAACTGCCAAATACTGACGCTGCTAGTTTTGATATCATCTACCCTTTACAGATTTTAAAGCCAATAGCATCACAGCTTCGCTCTCGTGTTCAGTCTGATATATCAGATGATGATGAAACATGGCGCGAACGCATGGAAAAAGCTGTGCTTGAAATTCCACTAAAGGTAAAAGCAAAATTAAGTGAGCCAAAACTTTCTATGAAAACGCTAATAAACCTGAAGCAAGGAGATGTCTTCCCAATACAAATTGGAGAAGGTGTAGAGATATTAATGGATGATGAGCTATTATTTAGAGGGGAAATCGGTGAAGTAAGTGGACAAGCCGCTATTAATTTAACCTCAAGAATAACCAAAGAATAAATATAATATATTACGATATTAGCTGTTTTTAAGCAGCATTAAAAATAGAAAGGACACTGATATGTCTGACGAAATAGAAACGCAAAATGAACAAAAAGTTGGTTATGATAATCTGCGTATCTTAGAAAATATTGAAGTCAATCTGACAGTAGAGGTTGGCAGCGCAGAACTTAAAATTCGTGATTTACTTAGATTAAATGAAGGCTCTATCATTGAGCTTGATAGATTAGCAGGCGATCCATTAGACATTTTAGCTAATGGTACTATGATTGCTAAAGGAGAAGTAGTTATGGTTGGCGAACGCTTTGGCATTCGTTTTTCAGAAATTGTTTCCCCTGAAAAAAGAGTAGAAAGCATATAAAAATTATTACGATGTTGCGTCCATATACCATTGTCAATGTTATGACACTCTTTAATTTAGGCAAGATAAATCTTACCCAATAATTAATAAAATTGTTTAAATACAATATCTTAATAAATAAATTATTTAATATATCTATGACTGGCATAAAACTTGCCTTTGTAAATTATCTTTTCAGGAAAAAGGATTTACAAAGCAATGGTTGCCATTAATCCATTCAGTTACGAACAGGTTACAATAATTTTTGTATTCCTATCAGCATTGGTAGGGATATTGCTTTTTGTTCGATATAACCGCGGCAAACTGAGATTTAAACTGCAGCCAGAAAAGTCAATTTATGTTCAAGAAGATACCTCTATCAGCCCTTCCGAGCGGCTGCGTATTATTCAGGTAGGTTCTGAGACTTTTTTAATGTCCTCTGTCAAGGGACAACCACCGCAATTTATTAAATTGAACTCTGAAAATATAGTGTCAAAAAATTTCAATGCAAAGTCGTCTGCAAGTAGCCAAGCAACCGGCATTGCAAGTGAAGACACAACTGCAATCAAGCCAACGCTAAAGTCAATTTTGCCACAGAAATCCGGCGCTGAGTCTCCATCATCTAAGACGCCAGAAACACAATCTATTTTTGATGCCATCAAACAAGCGCGAAATAAAAACCCGCTTCTAGGATTAAATAAATGAATTTTTCATTTTTTCAGCAAAAACATACTCCTTCTTTGGATTTCAGTTCTCTGGTGTTCAGAAGAATGGGAGTCCTATTCTGCAGTTTGATAGGGTTTTGCTTGCTTTACATTAATCCTGCGGCTGCACAGAGCGCATTAGATGCGGGGCTTTCTGGGTTGCCTGCTTTGAATATTAGCAATGGCAGCGGTGAGACAGGGACAACCTATTCTCTTTCATTGCAGATATTGGCATTGATGACAGCTTTGACCGTATTACCTTCGCTGCTTCTTGGCATGACCTCTTTTACCAGAGTGATAATTGTTTTATCCATTCTACGCCAAGCAATGGGGACACAGCAAACACCCCCAAATCAAGTTCTTATTGCAATTGCACTCTTCCTTACTTTTTTCATAATGGCACCTACCTTCGAAACCTTATACGAGGATTCCATATCTCCTTATCTTGAGGGGCAAATGGAAGCAGAGGTTGCCCTTTCTGATGGCACGAATGTAATGAAACGGTTTCTAGTTCAAAATACCAGACTTAATGATTTAAATATGTTTTCTGAAATGGTTGGAATTTCTAATTACGAATCAGCAGAAGATGTTCCTTTATCTGTTTTATTACCTGCTTTTATAACATCTGAGTTAAAAACAGCTTTTCAGATTGGGTTTTTGCTATTCCTACCCTTTCTTGTGATTGACATGGTTATTGCCTCGATTTTGATGTCCCTTGGTATGATGATGCTGAGTCCGATGCTTGTTGCTATGCCATTCAAACTACTTTTATTTGTTCTTGTAGATGGGTGGGCGATGACTGTTGGCTCACTTGTTGCCACCTATTCAGTCGGAGTTTAACTATGGAAGCCGCTAATTTATTTGACCAGAATGTTGAATTTCTGCGAATTGCCTTCTGGCAAATTATCATGGCAGCAGGTCCTCTACTTGCTATTGCCCTGGCTGTTGGTCTTATCATTGGTATTATTCAAGCTGCAACTTCTATTAACGAGATGACCTTGAGCTTTGTTCCAAAATTGGTCATTGTAATGGTCTCATTTGGACTACTTTCGGGGTTTATACTCACACAACTTTCTGATTATTTTGGTTTTATTTTTGATCAGATCGCAAATATCAGCTAACCTATTATGATCCCTGTAATCGCCCAATCAATGACAGGACTTCCAGGCGTTGAGCTTCAAAGCTTGATCGATCTGTTATTACAGTTTTTTGTTACCATGCTTCGAATTGGTGCCTTTCTTATTTCATCACCTTTATTAGGGGCAAGGTGGGTGCCTTTGCAGGTAAGAATTACCATGGGGGTGATGCTTACCTTAGTAATTTGGCAAATAACGCCGCCTATAAGCATTGCGCTGATAACTTCATCACAGGCGTTTTTAATTATTTTCTCTGAATTGGTTATTGGTCTTTCTGCTGGCCTTATTTTAACAATTTGGTTTTCAGCTGTTTTACTGGCAGGCGAAAAAGTAGCCGGGTCTTCTGGTCTCAGTTTTGCAGCTCAGATGGACCCCTCAACAGGAGGTCAAACGCCTGTTGTTAGCCAAATATTCTATCTTTTTATGTTGGTGTTGTTCACCGCAACTGATGGGCATTTAATAGCAATCGCTACTTTATTAGATTCATATAGAATTTTACCTATAGGTGTTATCCCATCTCTTGATATTTTTATTACCGCTGGAATACAAGCCGCAGGCAGTATGTTTTTTGCAGCCGCAATTATTATGCTTCCCTTCTCTATTATTTTATTATTAATAAATGTCAGCATTGGTATTATTACAAGATCAGCTCCTTCCCTAAATTTATTTTCAATCGGTTTTCCAATAACTCTGATTGCTATATTTATTGTGTTTTATTTTTCAGCCACCTCCTTAGCAAACTCTTTAAGTGACCTTGCAGATGCAAGTCTTCTTAACTTGCAAGATATAATGGAGGCTTTAATAGATGGCTGAAGAATCCCAAGATGGTCAGGATAAAACCGAAGACCCCTCCCAACGGAAAATTGATAAAGCAAAAGAAGATGGACAAATCCTACAATCAAAGGAGATGTTTGTTTTCACCTCGATTGCCATGGGATTAGTTATTTTTCTATTCATCCCTGAGTTTGCGGTGCCTGGCATGCAGGAATGGGGAAACCTTTTTAGAATTGAGAGTAAAGAGCAGCTTAGTAGCTTGCCTTTTACAAGACTTTATGAAGTATTCGAAATCATAATTCTAATTGCTTTATTCATTGGCATTCCTCTAATGATAGTAAGTTTGTTAACCCAATTAGCTGTAGGCGGGATAAATTTTGCGCCAAAGGCAGCTGCATTTAAAGGCAGTAAAATTAACCCCTTAAAAGGGTTAAAGCGGATGTTTTCAGTTAAGGGATTAGTCGAACTAGGCAAATCTATTTTGAAAGTAGTATCCCTTGTTGGTCTTTCTGCCACTGTGATTTACTTTATGCTACCTCAGCTACTTTTATTATCACATGGCACCTTAAAAAGTGCGTTAGAAGTAATGTATTATGCATTTCCATTCCTGATAGGGGCACTTTTAATTGCCTTGGCGATTATTGCTGCAATTGATTATTTCTGGCAACGGCATGTGCATATTCAACAGCTGAAAATGACAAAACAAGAAGTTAAAGATGAGCATAAGCAAACAGAGGGTTCTCCCGAAGTGAAGGCAAAAATCCGACGTATGCAGATGGAAAAATCACGCGAGTCCAGTAAGCAAAGAGAAGCACTTGATAATGTTGAAAATGCAACTGCGGTAATTACTAACCCAACCCATTTTGCGGTGGCTTTAAAATATAATCCAGGGGAAGCAGGCGCTCCTACAGTGCTGGCGATGGGACAAGGCATCATAGCACAGCAAATTATTGAACGCGCAAACCAACATAAAGTAACAGTCTTCCAAAGTCCTCTACTTGCACGTGCGTTATATTTTACTAGTCAAATCGGACAGGAAATATCAGACAAACTTTATAATGCTGTCGCTGTAGCACTTGCTTATATTTATAGAATTGACCAAGGTGAACCTGTGGAAGTGCCAGATATTACAATTCCAGATGATGTATCCTTTGATGAATTCGGTAATGTAATCAAATAATAATAAATATAACTAATAAAGAAAAAAGTATACGTAATATAGGATAAAAGGAATATGGCACGTAATCCAAAAAGTATTGGTGAAATGATTTCCACAGTTACATTTTTTGGGGTGGGAGTGGCTTGTGTAATTCAAGCACTTACCTTTTATGAAGAAGGTCTGCTTATTCGAAGCTATGTAAGCATATTTGCCGGATTTTTATGTGCCTTGGGTGGGCTTCGTTTTGTTATTGCAGATCTAGTAAAAATGATAACCAAGGGGAGACATAAATGAGTTCCTCTCGACAAACCAGTAATAGCTTAGATAACGCATTTGAGAGAATTAATTGCTTCGAATGTGAATATTTATTTATTACTCACGATAAAAACAGACGTTATGGCTGCAATAAATTTGGATTTAAAGGGCCTAATTTACCATCAAATACAGTATTTGCGTCAACTGGCACGAAATGTGCTTATTTTAAATTGAAAAAACGTCTTGAGAATAACAAGTCGTCATCCAACCAATCCAGGGGTAGAGAATGAGCACGGATTATAATGCAGTTCAAGAAAGCATCAAAATTGCCCTTGATGCAGCAGATGCAGCAACTGATGTAACTGCCGAATATAATAAAATTAGACGCGACCATAAGAAGTTAGAGAATTCCATGAAGCAATCCCAGCGATTCATATCTATTATTTTTGCAAGTTCAGTTGCAGCTGCTATCTCCGCGCTAGTATTTGCAGGATTAATCTATTTTAGAACTTTATCTGAACTTTCCACTATGACGACCACAAGCAGAGAGGCGCTTATCGTATTTGCTGAAAATGTCGATAATATGAATAGCTCACTTGAACGTCTTGAAGTTTCTCTTGAAACACAGACAGAGTTGGTATCCCTTAATGAAACTTTGATAGGAGAGCTTAGCTCATTGAAACAGACCATTGCTAATTCAAATAGTACCATGGCTGAAAAATTGGATATGACAGCTAACGCGCTCACCACAAGTAACAGCTCCCTTGCAGAATCACTTACTAAAGCAATAGCAAATGAGTTAAATAGTCAAAATCGTAAAATGTTTGGTCAATTGCAAAAAATTGAAACATTGACTGTTGATTCAATGTCCCAGTTATCAGCTCGGGTTGCTAGTGATCAGAATTTATCAAAGGTTGTAGGCAGTCAGCAAGCATTGGCAAAACGTTTGGATAGCCTTGCAATACAAAACCAACAAATTCTAAATCAAATGGAGGAGAGTGATAGTAAAATCACTTTTCCTTAATTTAACGCCTTTTTTTTAAAGTTACCCTTTATAGGATTCTAACTTATGATACTCGCGGATGAAGCCTCTAAGGCTGAAGAAATATTGAACCAAGATACTTCAACCGTCACAAGTGATCAGGAAAACCAAAACGAGATTGGTGAGAGCTTTCTTTGCATCAAAGAAGTACGGGCGATTTCGCGAGCCAAGGCATTAAGACTAAAAATAGGGGACGTAATTGTTGCAATTGCAGGCAAACCTTTCAATGGAACAATCGATGAACTATTAGATATTTTCGATGAAATTGAAGAAGAAAAAGGGGAGATTCTAACCATTTGGCGTGAAGGAATTAGTTTTAACCTGATTATTTTTGGACCACTTGGTTGTATATTTGAATTTACACAAAATAAGGTAACACAATCCGTTCATACCGCATTACCTGACATAGTTATGGGAAATGTAGAAGAATATGTCACATTCGAGTTATTAAGAAATATTAGAAGTGAATGTGATGTATTTGATACAAGAGTATCACAGCTGGGTATTTTTCTGCCTCCAGTTTGGCTAATTCAACAGAAATTATGGGAACCATTGGTTGCTACTATTGCAATTTACGCTGTAACTTTATCTGTGCATTGGATTCTATTCATTATTTCGGCTATTCTTCTTGCTTTATATTTTCGCAATGCTCAACTTGTGTTGCTTCGCAGTTTCAGTCTTCATAAAGAAAAACAAATATGGATGATTATTGCAGCCAAATCGATGGTTGAGGTACAGAAAATAGCAAGAGCATTTGATAACAAATTAACTTTTAGACCAGATTTGGTTGGACCACCGCCACCGGTGGAAACAGAAAAGCCTAAAAAGAAAAAGAAGAAAAAACGAAAATCAGCTGTTCCTAGAAATTAATTTCTAAGGGAATATATTTTTGAAAGTCGTTATTTATCTGACAGTTTATTATCTGTTGGTGGGCCCGGCAGGACTCGAACCTGCAACATCACGGTTATGAGCCGTGGGTTCTAACCAATTGAACTACAGGCCCAGAACAGATAATTTTAATGCTCCAGAAAACTTCTTAATTTTCTAGAACGAGAAGGATGTTTCAACTTCCGAAGCGCTTTTGCTTCTATCTGTCGAATTCTCTCTCTAGTGACAGAGAATTGTTGTCCGACCTCCTCTAACGTATGGTCCGTATTCATACCAATGCCGAAGCGCATACGCAAGACCCGTTCTTCTCTTGGAGTCAAACTTGCCAATACTCTAGTAGTAGTTTCTCGCAAATTAGAATGAATAGCAGCTTCTAGCGGCTGAATTGCATTTTTATCTTCAATAAAATCGCCTAGCTGGCTGTCATCTTCATCCCCAATTGGAGTCTCAAGACTTATTGGCTCTTTAGCTATTTTCATTACCTTTCGTACTTTATCAAGAGGCATAGATAATTTTTCAGATAATTCTTCAGGCGTAGGCTCACGACCAATTTCATGCAACATCTGTCTTGATGTTCTCACTAATTTATTAATCGTCTCTATCATGTGAACTGGAATTCTAATGGTTCTGGCTTGGTCAGCTATAGAACGTGTTATCGCCTGCCTAATCCACCAAGTAGCATAGGTTGAGAATTTATATCCTCGACGATATTCAAATTTATCGACTGCCTTCATTAGCCCTATATTACCTTCTTGAATAAGGTCAAGAAATTGTAATCCACGATTCGTATATTTTTTGGCAATTGAAATAACTAGCCGCAAATTTGCTTCAACCATTTCTTTTTTGGCGCGAGCTGCTTCTCTTTGTCCACGCTGAATAGTAAGAAAAACCTCTTTAAATTCTGTAACAGAAAGGCCCACATCCTCTACTAAGATAGATACTTTATCTTTGATCTCTGAAAGTTTATTGGAATGTAAATCCTTTAATTTTTGCCATGCCTTAGTTTTATATTTAGGATTCGGCCATTCTTTATCTAATTCATGCCCAGTCCACGCTTCCAAAAACTGAACTCTTGAAATACCGCACCCTGTTACTAGAGACATTAATTGCCCCTCAAGAGCAGTTAAATGTTTATTAAGCTCGGCTAATTGTAACGATAACGCCTCAAGCCTGCTGGTATTTAAGTAGATATTTTGTATTTGCTCAGCTAACATTATGCGTTTTGATTGTAGATTCTTAAACTCATCTTCAGCAAGTTCTTCTCCTGCAAGCTGTCTTTCTTGCAGTGATTCATAAATTTTGAAAGTGGCTGCTATCTCATTCAACGTGACCATCACATCATCAAATACAGCCTCTTCCATTGCTGCTAATGATAAAGTCAAATCATCCGCTTCATCCCCATCATCTGAATCGTCTGCATCAGTGCTTTTTTCTGATTCATCTTCTTCTTCTTCTTCTTCTTCTTCATCTTTTGCCAATGCACCAGGAACCACAATCCCATGATCTCTTGCGGTTGCGATTTCAGACATATCTTCAATTGGCGTACCATTAAGTTTTGTATAAGTAGTATCAAGGTCGATGATGTCTCTTAAAGGCACGCCTCCCTCTGAAATTTGTTGTTGCCATTGAAGCAATGCTCTAATGGTAAGTGGGCTCTCACAAATGCCCCCTATCATCATCTCGCGTCCTGCCTCAATACGCTTGGCAATGGCAATTTCCCCTTCACGAGATAAAAGCTCAACAGAACCCATCTCCCGCAAATACATTCTAACTGGGTCATCAGAGCCAGCGCTATCGTTGTCGGAAACATTTCCAGATGCTGCTTCTGGTTCACTCCCATTGGCATTGGATTCTTCTTGTTCTGCTGATTCCACAACAGAAACGCCCATTTCAGACAGAGCTGCCATCACATCCTCAATTTGCTCAGAGGATAATTCCTCTTGAGGTAGGGCTGCGTTTAACTCATCATGTGTAACAAAGCCGGCGCTCTGACCTTTTTTTATCAGGGCTTTGATTTTAGAATTATTAGTATCGAGTACGGGGGCGTCTGAAGCCTCTACTGCAACAGATGCAGCAGCTTGTTTTCTTGCCATCGAATTTAATCCTCCAGGACTACTTTAGCTAAAAGCTAGTGCCCATCTCTAACGCTAGATCGTCTCTTTGGTGCCAACGATAGCGTGATAATTTCATCAATTTTTTGCTTAGCCTCATTCATGTCAACGTCAGCTACTTTCTTTTCCACCCAAACATCTGTAAGCTTTTCGTCAATTTGACTGAGTAAATTTGTGTATCCCAACTTATTTAAATGATACCTAATACCATCTTCGTCAAGATCTGGTGAACGAATTAAAGCATCAAATAAATGATTTTTTACTTTTTCGCAATCTATATCACCAAAATTAAGCTCTGAGAGTACATCAATTTTATCAATTGTGATTTGTGGAAATGCAATCAGCAAACCAAGCAGCGTTTGACTTCTTCGTAATGTGCCTGTTTTAGGCCGCTTTACAGATGAATACCTGCCTGCATTAGCTGCAGCATAAGATGAATTGGCACCCCTATTTAACGCACGCATAGTCTGAATTCGGCGTTCAATTTCATCTCCAAAAGCGGCACGCGTTTGATTATGGGAAATGGTTCTAACCAGCTTTCTTATTTCTTGCCAGAAGGCGGCTCGCTGTTCTGGTTGACTTAAGTCATACTGATTCGCTTTACGAGACCATGCAGCATCAATTAACGAGGCTGATGTTGAGATAATTCGCATCAGACCATCACCTCCTTGATGACGAATAATATCATCAGGGTCTTGACCTTCTGGAAGGCTAGCAATGCGGGCTGTTTTACCAGGCTCTAATAATGGTAGAATACGCTCAATAGCTTTATCAGCAGCATTTTGACCTGCTTTATCGCCGTCAAAACATAGAACTGGCTCTTCATGCAATTTCCACACAAGGCTTATCTGTTCTTGTGTAAGCGCTGTGCCTAAAGGCGCAAGAGCTGCTGCTTTTTGGGATGAGGTAACAGCTATTACATCCATATACCCTTCTACAATCAGCAAAGGCAGCTTGCGTCTAACTCTTTCTCTTGCTTGAGGCCAGCCATATAAAACTGATTTTTTTGAAAAACTGGGGCTATCGGGAGAGTTTAAATATTTTGGCTGAGAATCCCCCATTGCCCTTGCTCCAAAAGCAATGACCTGCCCACGTCTATTTTCAATCGGAAACATAACTCTGTCTCTAAAATAATCATATTTTCCGCCATCTCTGTCTGATATGCCTGTAAGACCAGCTAATTTTGATATTTCTTCAGGGAATCCTTTTTGCTGTAAATGCGCAAAAAGCCCCGCCCTTGGTGAATATCCAAGCCTAAATTCACGGATAATTTGTTCAGACAAGCCTCTCTCAACAAGATATTCTTGCGCCCTGATGCCATCTTTTTGTTTTAGGTTATGTTGAAAATAATCAGCAGCATAATCAAGACAGGATAGCAAATTTGACTGCCTTTCCTGTTTAGACTTATCCAATGGTCCTATCTCTGGCATTGAAAGACCTGCTATTCCGGCTAATTCGCGCACAGCCTCAATGAAATCTAGCCCATCTGTTTCTCGAAGATAGCTAATCGCATCGCCACTCACACCACAGCCAAAACAATGATAAAATCCTTCATCATCATTCACATTAAAAGAAGGCGTTTTTTCGCTATGGAACGGACAGAGACCTATAAATCTTGGTCCTTTTTTAACCAACTTTACGCGCTTGCCAATGATGCTGGATATGCTAACGCGGTTACGAAGGTTTTCAATAAATTCAGGAGTTATAGTCATTGAGTGTAAAATAGCTTTTTTGAATGATTTATGAATTAAGGCAATCTGATGATAACCACACCTCTCATCAAAGAGCAAAATCTATTGCACATCAATATAATGCCTTTATTTATTTCTTTGGGTATTTATTTCTTTGGGTATTTATTTCTTTGGGCTGTTGCTTAAGCCCAAAAATGTATAGCTATTATAATTCCATCAAAGCTGATTTTACGTGCGCACTAATTTTACTAAAGTCCATCTTGCCTGCATATTCCTGCTTAAGATATCCCATAATCTTCCCCATATCCTTTACAGAAACGGCATTTGTTTGAACTATTGCTGTTGCAATAGCCGCCAGTATCTCATCTTCTTGTAATTGTTCTGGCAAAAATCTCTCAATTATTTTGATTTCTTGTTCTTCTTTTTCCGCAAGTTCAGATCGACCGGCTTCGCGGTACATCGCAGACGATTCGCGACGCTGTTTTATCATTGTTTGCAGCATTCCAAGTATTTCATCATCGCTAATGCCCTCAGATATACCATTGCCTCTGGCAGTAATATCTCTATCTTTTAATGCCGCCGCAATTAGCCTGATTGTTGACAGTGCAACCTTATCACCGGCTTTAAGCGCTTCTTTCATAGAGCTTGAAATTTCATCTCTCATAGGTAGTATCACTCTTTATACGTCAAGTTAATCGGATGATAATTTAACCCTGCTTACTAAACACAAACAATTCTGGCAAGGTTATGTTAAAATTTAGCCTTGAAAATCTGAATCATACTATTGACGTTATCATCCGAGTTTTGTAAAAAACCAAAGTTTTGCCATTTAAGGTTTGTCTTTTAATGTTCTTTTTCCATGAACATGATTTTTAAAAAAAACTGAGATGGTTGAACCCCGATTTATTTATTAATGTCCATCCAGGGGTGAAATATAGAATATTATGCCTAATGCTTTGAACCAGTCTAAGAACGCTCTGCTAATTTTAGATAATGGAGCTATTTTTTCTGGGTATGGATTCGGAGCTGAGACAGTTTCTGTTGGGGAGATTTGTTTCAACACGTCGATGACAGGCTATCAAGAAATTTTGACTGATCCGTCTTATGCAGGGCAGATTATTAATTTTACTTTTCCACATATTGGCAATGTTGGCACCAATCAGATAGATATGGAAACAGACAATCCTGTTGCTTTAGGACTAGTTACAAGAAATCAAATCACTTCCCCCTCAAATTGGCGTAATCATCAGCATTTTGATGAGTGGTTAAAGACATATAATTTACCTGGAATAAGCGGAATTGATACCCGTGCATTAACCCGTCAGATAAGAGATGAAGGCGCTAAAACAGCGCTCTTAAGTTATCATAAAGATGCTAATTTAGATTTACCAGCCCTTCATAAAAAAATAGCTGAATGGCCTGGATTAAAGGGTATGGACCTTGCCAAAATAGTCACTGGCAGAGAATCTTCTCAGTGGACTGGCAGTCTTTTTCAGTTTGATTTTGAGCCTGTGACTAAAGCTGCGCCTGAACTCAAGAATTTTTATAAAGTTGTAGCTTTTGACTTTGGTGCAAAACATAATATTCTTCGTTGTCTTGAAAGCGCTGGATGCAATGTGACAATTGTTCCAGCAGGCAGCACAGCAGAAGATGTTTTAGCGCATAAACCAGACGGCATTTTCTTATCTAATGGTCCAGGCGACCCAGCTGCAACGGCTGAATATACCAGCCGTGAAATTCGAGCCTTAGCTGAAACAGGAATACCTATTTTTGGTATTTGTATTGGTCACCAACTTTTTGCCTTAGCTATGGGTGGCAATACATTAAAAATGGGGCGTGGACATCGAGGCGCAAATCACCCTGTAAAAGACTTACGTACTGGCCAAATTGAAATCACCAGCCAAAATCATGGCTTTGTAGTTGATGAAAATAGCCTGCCAGATTGTCTTGAAGTTACACATAGGTCATTATTTGATCAAACAATCGAAGGGTTAAAACACACCTCATTACCTATATTTTCTGTTCAATATCATCCAGAATCGTCTCCTGGTCCTCATGATTCTAGAAATCTGTTTTATCAATTCACCTCTCTTATGCAACAAGCTAGGAAACCTTAATGCCGCGTCGCAGTGATATTTCTTCTATTTTGATAATTGGGGCTGGTCCTATTATTATTGGACAGGCCTGCGAATTTGATTATTCAGGCACACAAGCCTGCAAGGCACTAAAAGAGGAAGGCTATCGAATTATTCTGATAAATTCTAATCCTGCTACAATTATGACAGATCCAGGGCTGGCAGATGCTACCTACATAGAACCTATTACACCTGAAATGGTTACTACCATTATCGCCAAAGAACGTCCTGACGCCATTTTGCCAACAATGGGTGGGCAAACAGCGCTAAATACTGCTCTTAAATTGCATGAAATGGGGGTTCTTGAAGAATATAATGTTGAGCTAATAGGGGCAAAACCTGCTGCGATTGAAAAAGCAGAAGACCGCTCTTTATTCCGTTCAGCAATGGATTCTATTGGGCTTGAATCAGCGCGCTCTAGCACCATCAATTCCATAGAAGATGCAGAGCATGCACTTGGTCTTGTTGGTCTACCTGCAATAATTCGTCCGTCTTTCACTCTTGGCGGAGAAGGTGGCGGCATTGCCTATAATAAAACAGAATATCATCAGATTGTAACCGACGGATTGCGACTTTCCCCCGTAAGTGAAGTTCTTATTGAAGAATCGCTTCTTGGCTGGAAAGAATTTGAAATGGAGGTTGTTAGAGATAAAGCAGATAATTGCATTATTGTCTGCTCAATCGAGAATGTTGACCCGATGGGCGTGCACACAGGCGATTCTATTACTGTTGCGCCTGCACTTACACTTACCGACAAAGAATACCAAGCATTACGCAACGCCTCTATTGCAGTGCTTCGTGAGATTGGCGTTGATACAGGCGGCTCTAATGTGCAGTTTGCTGTTTGTCCTGATACTGGCAGAATAATCGTTATTGAAATGAACCCAAGGGTTAGTCGCTCATCCGCACTTGCTTCCAAAGCAACTGGCTTTCCTATTGCCAAAATTGCCGCAAAACTTGCGGTTGGCTATACGCTGGATGAATTAGCAAATGATATTACGCAAGTAACCCCTGCTAGTTTTGAGCCATCCATTGACTATATTGTTACAAAAATACCTCGATTTACCTTTGAGAAATTTAGTGGAGCAGAAGCAACATTATCAACCTCAATGAAATCAGTCGGTGAAGCAATGGCAATTGGCAGAAGCTTTAGTGAAAGTCTTCAAAAAGCATTGCGTTCACTTGAAACTGGCTTAACTGGACTTGATGAAATTGCCCTTCCAGTTAAACAAGAAGAAGTAAATAAAGATGTTTTATCTGGCTGGTTATCTAAACAAACGCCAGACAGAATTTTGCGAATAGCGCAATCTATGAGATGTGGAATGAGCGTCGATGAAATCCACAATATTACAAAATGGGATAAATGGTTTTTAAATGAAATCGCTGCTATTATTGAGATTGAAACTGAGATAGTAGAAACTGGATTACCATCTAATAAAGCAGAATTACTCTATTTAAAATCTGTAGGTTTTCACGATAATAGAATTGCTCATCTTGCTAAAATCAGCCCATCACAGGTTATGCAAAAACGAGTCGAGCTTAATCTGCATCCGGTATATAAACGCATAGATACTTGCGCTGCTGAGTTTGCTTCTGAAACTGCCTATTTTTACTCTACATATGAGATTGATGATAATAGCGAATGTGAAGCAAATCCTTCAGATAGACAAAAAATTGCTATATTAGGGGGTGGTCCGAATAGAATTGGTCAGGGCATAGAATTCGATTATTGCTGTGTGCATGCAGCCTATGCATTATCTGATGCAGGCTATGAGACGATTATGATCAATTGTAATCCTGAGACTGTCTCTACTGATTATGATACTTCCAATAGATTGTATTTTGAGCCTTTAACAGGGGAAGATACAATTGAGATTTTACGCAAAGAGCAGGAAAATGGTACTCTTAAAGGGGTTATTGTTCAACTTGGAGGACAAACACCGTTAAAAATTGCAGGAGATTTAGAAGCTGCCGGCATACCCATCTTAGGTACTAGCCCAGATTCAATTGATCTTGCAGAAGACAGAGAGCGTTTTCAGCAACTTATTCACCGCTTATCCTTAAAACAACCCGCCAATGGAATTGCAACATCTCTTGATGAGGCAGTTGCTATTACAAAAAAAATTGGGTTGCCTGTTGTTATTCGTCCCTCTTATGTGCTTGGCGGCAGAGCAATGGAAGTTGTACATCAACTAGCTGACTTAGAAAGATATATGCATAATGCAGTGCAGGTATCTGGCGATAACCCTGTGTTAATTGATAGATTTATTGAAAATGCGATCGAAGTAGATGTAGATGCGCTCTGTGATGGAGAAGATGTATTTATTGCAGGTATTATGGAACATATTGAAGAAGCTGGAATCCATTCTGGCGATTCAGCCTGCTCACTTCCACCACAAACGCTATCGACGAAAATTCTTGATGAAATCAACCAGCAAACACGCGCATTGGCGTTTGCCCTTAATGTCATCGGATTGATGAATGTGCAGTTTGCCGTAAAAGATGACAATATATATTTATTAGAAGTAAACCCTCGTGGCAGCAGAACAGTCCCATTCGTAGCCAAAGCAACTGGCAACCCAATTGCAAAAATAGCTGCTAGAATCATGGCTGGTGAAAAATTATCTGCTATTGGCTTAAACACAAACCCACAAGAACATGTAGCGGTAAAAGAGGCTGTTTTCCCATTTTCACGATTCCCAGGTGTTGATGTATTTCTTGGCCCTGAAATGAAATCCACTGGCGAAGTAATGGGCATAGATAAAGATTTTGGCATTGCATTTGCCAAAAGTCAGTTAGCAGCAGGCGTTGATCTTCCTGTTTCTGGCACTGTGTTTATTTCAATCAAGGACGCTGATAAACCAGCCTTTGTTTCCATATGCCGTTCCCTTACTGAATTAGGTCTAGAAATAATGGCAACAGACGGTACCACCAAATACCTAAATGAAGCTGGTATTGCTGCCAGAAGGGTTAACAAAGTTCTAGAAGGCAGACCGCACGCAGTTGATGCCATGCTTTCTGGCGAAATAGACCTTGTTTTTAATACAGCTCACGGGGTTGCAGCCATCAGAGATAGCTTGTCCCTTAGGCAAACTGCTTTGACCAATAATATCCCATATTATACTACTGTTTCAGGAAGCAGAGCTGCGGTTGCTGCTATTCGCGCTTTGCAAAAAACCAAACTTTCAGCAAAATCTATCCAAGAATATTTGCACATCAGATAACCCATTCTGTCTACAAAGCCTAGACGACAATATTGAATCGCTTTACACTATTCTCTTGAGTTACTTAACCATTACTGAGCGACAAGGGGTCTTGATATGGAAAAAATTCCATTCACACAATCCGGTTTAGACAAAATAAAGGAAGAGCTAAACAAGCTCAAAAACGTTGAAAGACAACAGGTTATTCGCGCTATTGCAGATGCACGAGAACATGGTGATTTGTCTGAAAATGCCGAATATCACGCAGCGCGAGATCGTCAGTCCTTTATTGAGGGGCGAATCAAAGAATTAGAAGATGTCACAAGCCGCGCAGAAGTCATTGATTCTAGCAGAATTACAGGAAAAACTGTTACATTTGGTGTGAGCGTTGTCATCGTTGATGAATTAACAGACATAGAATACAGCTATTCTATCGTTGGTCCTTATGAAGCTGAGCTAGAAAAACAGAAAATATCTACTGCCTCTCCAATAGCAAAGGCGTTAATAGGAAAACAGGTTGGTGATTCAGTTGAGGTGCAAACACCACGAGGACCACATCCTTATGAAATTCTGTCCATAGGCGTTTATCTTGGTTAGCAAACGCCTTGGCTATGAACAGAAGATAAACTTAATTCGTTACCTTAATTATTAAGATTTTTTTCTTGAAATTAATTTTTCTGAGATCAATTTTTTTATGGTTATCAAACATATATCCTGCATTAATCAGATGATAAGGTTAATGGTACCCCTGGCATTTCTTTTTCAGAACGAATAGACAGTGCCGTTTTAACATGACTTACATTGGGTGCAGGAGTAAGTTTGCTTGTTAAAAACGTCTGAAAATTATCCCAGTCTGTAGCAACTATCTTTAGCAGAAAATCAATTTCTCCCATCAACATATGGCATTCCCTTACTTCATCCCAGCTAGCTACCATTTCTTCAAATTTTTTCAAATCTGGTTCTGCCTGACTTGTTAGCCCAACAAAGGCAAACACAATAACTGTATAACCTACTGTTTCAGGGTCTATTTCTGCGTGATATCCGCGAATAATACCTGCATCTTCAAGCGCCCGAACACGTCGCAGGCATGGCGGAGCAGAAATACCAGCGTTTTTGGCAAGTTCCACATTACTCAATCTTCCATTTTTTTGTAAATCAAGCAAAATTTGCCTGTCAACTTTATCTAACTTGTGCTTTTTTACCATTTAATTAATCCCTATTTGATTTTCAAATCATAAATAGTTAAACCAAAACACGCAAGAATATTACAAAAATTGGACATATTTTGTTACCTCAAAATAAAATAAGTAAAAAAATGATTGAAAAAAACCAAGCTGTAAAAACATGCTGGATTGTTACTGATGGAACAACTGGTATGCTCAAGCAGTCGATTGCCGTTGCAAAATCATTGAATCTTGATGCAACAATTCTAAATGCAAATGCAACCCCAATCCTTCGATTATTTCCAATCCTAGCCAAAATTCCTACATGGCGACTCACCATTGGACGCAGCCCAGATTGGATAAAAGGCCCCTACCCTGATTATATTATTAGCTGTGGTAAAAGAATGGCAGGATTGTCTATTGGGTTAAAACGAATATCACATGGCAGAAGCAAGACGATACATATTCAAGATCCTGGTATCTCTCCTAAGAATTTTGATGTCTTAATTGTGCCATCTCATGATAGAATTACTAAAAGAGCGAATGAGTTTTCTAATTTGATTATTTCAACTGGCTCATTAAGCTGGCTAAATAAAAAACAAATTATGGCAAGCAAAACAGAAATGATAGAGCGTTTTGGTGCATTTGATGGTCCCCAAATCGTGGTAATGCTAGGGGGGCATAACAAACGCTATAGGATATCATCTGATTGCCTGCATAATATGGCAAAACAAATTATCCAATTTGCAAGTGATAAGAATGCACGGCTTATCATAATTCCATCAAGGCGGACTCCTAAAAAGGCAAAAAAAATCTTTGCAGAGCTGGATCAGAAAACCAGTCATATTTTTTGGAGTGGAAAACAGGCAAATCCCTATCCAGATGTATTTTCTATCGCAGATGAGATTATAGTCACCTCAGATTCGGTAAATATGGTAACAGAAGCATGTCTTTTGGGAAAACCAGTTTACATATCAACTTGGGGAGAAGAACAAGGCCGAATTGCTGCTTTTCACGATATGATGAACGCAAAAGGATATACAAAGCCGCTATCACAAGCTGATACCCAATTTAAGCCCAAAATCTTAAATCAAATGCCGCAAATTGCGAAAAAAATAAATAAAATTATAGTGAGTTAAAGATAGTTAGCTGATTTCAATGGGGTGCTATAATAAAAATAACGCCCCCTATTTTTAAAGAAATATTTCTATGAAAAAGAAAAACCAGATGGTATCTTTTGTGAAATTA
>JABJAN010000018.1 GCA_018666135.1 Alphaproteobacteria bacterium
CCAACAATTAAAAATAGCGCTAGGAGAAATAGAATTGAACATTTTATCACTATATGCATTAGAATTCCTTGATTAAAAACGAGTTTATTCTGCCTTATTCTGCTTTATTCTGCTTTATTCTGCTTTATTCTGTGCAATACACAAAGAAAATGTTAACGACTAACCCGCTGGCTATATGCATTTTTGAGTTGGTTAGAAGATATTCTTATTCTAGATAAAAACAAGTTTTGCTTGGCTTAGCCTAAGCAGTAGGTCAATATTGAACAGGGGGATAATATGAAATTAGGGTTTTTTACGCGTCCAGTTCATCCAATCGGTAAAGACTGGCAACAAAGTTTACATGAAGACAGGCAGGCAATAATTCTGGCAGACGAGCTTGGATTTACAGAAGCCTATGCTGGTGAACACTTATCTGACAGCGCAGAGAATATTACATCTTGTTGTATGTTTATGGCTTCTCTTGCTTATCAAACAAAGCAGATAAGACTTGGAACAGGCACTGTGAATATTCCAAACCTTCATCCAGTTCACATTGCAGGGCAAGTTGCAATGCTTGATCATATGTTGGGAGGTCGGTTTAATTTTGGCATATCTCCTGGCGGGTTGATATCTGATGCAGAATTATTTGGCACGTTAGATAAAGATAGAGCAGAGATGTTTGTCGAAGGTATAAATATGGTGCTTGAAATTTGGAAGCGTGACCCACCATATGATATATCAGGCAAATATTGGCAGCTATCTACACAAAATACGATGATGACAGAGATTGGACAGGGGATTGTAACAAAACCGCTTCAACAGCCACATCCTCCTATTGTTGTAACTGCGGTTGCGCCATTTTCCAACGGGGTTGCAGAGGCGGCTGCTAGAGGATGGGATCCTATCAGCGCGGACATTATAATGCCAATTTGGGTTGCATCTCATTGGCAAAAATATGTTGAGGGGTGTGCAAGAGGTAAACGAGAAGCAAAACCAGATAATTGGCGTGTGGCAAAGGCTGTGTTTGTTGCTGATGATTTGGCAACAGCCCGCGAATATGCATTTGGACCCAAGAGTCCTTATATATTTTATTATAAACAACTTTTTACAAAATTTTCGGCAATGGGAAAAATTGGTTTATTTAAAACAGATGCAAATCAGGCTGACGAAGATGTCACATTTGAGGATGTTTGCGAGAAAATGATAATTTGGGGAACGCCTGAAAAAGTGAAAGATGATTTGCAGGCATTCAAGCAAGAAGTAGGGGAGTTTGGTACATTAATGTATGCTGGAATGGATTGGGCAGATGTAGAACTATCTAAGCGCTCAATGATACTTGCTGCTGAAAAAGTTGCCCCAGAGTTATAATGTAATTAAAAACTCTCCATTTTTTAGCTATCAAAAGAATAATTAATTTCAAAATAAAACATTAAAGGAGTCAAATATGCAACGAATACAGGGTGTTGATCAAGATAAGGTAAGCGGAGGCGAAGCTGAAATTCTAGAAGCATCTAATATGTTTTTAGGTAGGTCTTCTAATTTATTAAAGATTTTAACGAACACATCCCCAAAAATTGCTAGGTGGTTTCTAGGATTTCTTACAGCCACCCGCCAAGAAGGTCTGGGCGCAAGTTCAGATGTTGGTTTGAGAGGTCTTGCTTGTGTTAAAACATCGATGACAAATGAGTGTAATTATTGCACATCACATACTAGTATTTATGCGCAAGGTCTTGGTTATTCGGAGGCGCAAATCTCGCTTATGACAAATGATAGCTATAAAGATAGCGATCAATTTAGCGATAAGGAAAAGCTGTCAATAGAGTGGGCAGAAGCCATAACCTTGAATAAGGCAGCTTATGATGGACCTCTTTGGGACCGTATGCGCAGAGAATTTTCAGATGCAGAGATAGTGGAAATAACATTAGCATCTTCTATGTTTAATATGATTAACAGACTAAATGATACTTTTAGATCGGAATTGGAAACTACTGATTATAATAAAAAGCAATGGGATGCGACAGGTGAACTTCCTATTGATGCGCAAGAAGCATTTGCAGGTAGTTTTCCAAAGCAGGTTTTTAGCAAGTAGCTCTGATTAAACCTGTTTTATTATGGGTCTTCTCAAAACACGCATTGAGATAGACCCATAAAATTTGATAATAATTACTAATTTTTTGAGCAGCAATAGCAGCAAAAAGATAGCGCCATCATGAATTAAGCCCTCTTACAGTCTCCAGGGTCTTTTCAAGATTTTCTACTGTCCTGTCTATATCAGTCAATTTATCAAGCCCAAACAACCCAATTCTAAAAGTTGAAAACCCCTCTGGCTCACCGCACTCTAATGGCACACCAGCTGCAACCTGCATCCCAGCTTCCATAAATTTTTTGCCTGTTTTGATTTCTATGTCATCTGTGTAACTTACAATTACACTTGGTGCTTTAAATCCCTCAGCTGCAACTGAGAGATATCCATAACGCTCAACAACTTCACGGCACCGTCTGCCAAGTTCTGCTTGTGCATTTTTAATAGCATCAAGCCCAAATGCTTCTGTTTCAAGCAAGGCATCTCTAAAAAGACGCAAGGAGTCAGTTGGCATAGTTGCATGGTAGGCGTGCTTTCCAGATTCATAGATTTCCATGATTTCTGTCCATTTTTTAAGGTCATTTGCAAAGCTAGAACTCTTAGTATTATTCAGCATCTCGCGACCGCGTTTAGACATCATAACAGCTGCTGCACATGGGCTTGCACTCCAACCCTTCTGAGGTGCTGTGAGCAAAATATCAACGCCTGTAGCTTCCATATCCACGAACAAAGTACCACTTGCAACACAATCAAGCACAAATAAACCACCTGCTTCATGCACAGCGTCGGATATTTCTTTAATAAAGCTATCAGGTACTAAAATGCCAGCGGACGTCTCAACATGGGGGCAAAATACAACATCTGGTTTTTGATTAGATATTTCTTCTTTTATTTTTTCAATAGAGGCTGGCGCAAAAGCGGCTGTTAGTTCTTGTGTCTCCTGAGATGCCTTAATAATAGTTTGTGATTTAGCAATATCACCTGCATCTAGAATCTGCGACCATCGGTATGAAAACCAGCCATTTCTTATAATAAGAGTAGATTTATTGGCGGCAAATTGTCTTGCAATGGCTTCCATTCCATAAGTGCCACCGCCAGGAACAACTGCAAGCGCTTGTGCATTATATGCTGTTTTAAGAACGCGAGAAATATCTCTCATAACATCACCGAAAACAGCCGACATTGAATTAAGAGAACGATCGGAAAACACTACTGAAAATTCTAATAATCCATCTGGATCTACATCATCTCTAAGAGCACTCATATTTTTCCTCGTAATGCATCGCGCCATTATCCTTAGCAGAGCTACACGATATGACAGCGCTTTTGTTGGTTTGATTTACTGATATTTTCACTTTGATTAATTCAACTATTAAAAATATATAGCATGATGTTGTTTAAAATCCAGCTTTTAGTCAGTAATAATTTTATCAATCACTTTAGGAAAAAAAATATTCATTTTAATAAGATGAAATAATGGTTGCCAGAGCATTTTTGATTTTTGCAATGCGTCTTTCTAGTCTGATATTATCTTGTAATAATTTTTGTATTTCAAGCTCATACTCATTCTTGATTTTCTCTAATTCAGGGTTTGAGCTTTGGTTTGCAATGCATTGATTATATTTCATTATTTCTTCAGCATTATTTCCCGACATCACGCATTCATGAGCATGACTAGGCACATATACTAACGTTACAGTACAAAAAATGAGTACATATAAGATACAGTTTTTCAAATTCATTCCCCTATTTATTTTTAAAAAATATTACTGTGAGTAAATAGCTTTGCGCTTATGGAAAACATAATCATTGCTATTGTGCAATCCAGAATTCGCCATGCGGCAGGGTTTCTAAAAAAGGAAGACATGATAGTCGCACCAAAGCCAAGTAAACTGAAAAAAGTTATGCTAGCTATACATGCACCAATGCCAAAATTCCATACATCTGCCCCTTCATATTGCAGAGATAGGATGCCTATTAAAACCAATGTATCTAAATAAACATGGGGGTTGATAAAGGTTAAAATAAAAAGTTTTATGGCTGTCTGACTAAAACTAAGTTTCTCAGGTTCAAATGCGTGAGAATCAGATTTAAAAGACTTAAATACATTTAATAGGTGCGTTAAGCCATACCACGCAATCCACAGGGCAGCTATCATAAATATCCATTGTCTGTAGGTTGTAAAAAACCTCTCTGCTAAATGTCCAATTCCTGCGATGCCTGCAATGATTAAAAGCATATCTGATACAGCACAAAACACGATAATAAAGATAATATTATTCTTGGCTAACCCTTGGCGAAGAACAAAACTATTCTGTGCGCCTATGGCAAGAATAAGAGAAAAGCCAAGCAGAAAACCATTGGCAAACGGAGAGGCCAACACCTTTACTTATGTTTCGTCAATGATTGCAACAGCCCGAATAGGACTTCCTGTTCCCCCTCTGATTTTTAGAGGAAAACCAGCGAATTGAAAATGTCCTAATCCGATAACTTGATGCAAATTGGCAAGTCCCTCCATATGCGTGAATCCCATATCGCGGCAAACCAAATGAACTTCAAAGTTGTTTTTACCAGGTCTTCCAGGGCTTACTGCTTCTACACCAAAGCTAGTAATTTTTTTTCTTCCAAGCCATTGTGCAGACTCCTTGGTAAGACCTGGAAAATCAGTAAGAAATTCAGGACTGCCAAAAGTTCTGTCATAATGTGCCATATAAAGAAGCACGATATCGCCTGAATTAATGGTCTCGCCTGTCTTAGCTTCTGCTTCTTGCAGATCAGATATGGAAATATCGCTTTTTAAAGGTTTGTGAGAAAGGTCTAAGCACAAGGCTGGGCGATAGAAATTTTCTAGCGGCATTTGGTCTACACTTTGCGCAGTCTCTCTTTCATCAAAATGACAAGGCGCATCCACATGACTGGCAGTATGCTCTCCCAAAGTAAGGAAAGAAGAGGCACATGAAAACTCTACACCATCAACCTCTCTAACTGTATCATGCGTTTGATAAGCGCTAAAAGTAACTGGTGGATGGTTGGGTAGCGTCGGACATTTTTGAAAAATCTCGCCACTTAAATCAATTAAACGCACATTCTTTCCTCTCAAATTCTTATGGATTTACAGTAATTAAATCTAATCATAATAGTTAATTTCAACTGTGATGTCATTTGGGTCTTTAACGAAAATTTGATATAATTTCATATTTGGGACTTCACGTTCTTTGAATAAAATCTTCTGCTCAACTAATTTATTTTTGAGCTCTTGCGCATTAGTCGCTCGAAAGGCTAGGTGGTCTACCGAACCACTGCCAAGGGCGTTTTCGTCGGCGCCATGATTATCCCCTAAATAATCTTGTAATCCGCTAGGATTATTTGGGTCTGCTGCAATTAAATGCACTAATGCTACATTTCCTAAATACAACCAATGACCTTTAAATGGAAAGTTAGGTCTGTCGCCATCAACAAGCCCAAGATTTTCATAAAATTGGCGTGTTTGCGATAGCTTTTGCGTTCTAATTGCGTAATGATCAATGTTAGTTAGCGGCATTATTTTCTCCTATATTAGTGTATGTTAAGACTCTAACTGAATAGGTCAAGCCATATAAAGAGCCCCATAAGCTATCTGTCCAACACAGTTTTAGTTTTTCAACTATACAGCATTTTGAAATTTTTATAAAATGACACTAGAAGTAAGGGCATAAAAATTTAGGATAATAATTTGGGTAAAAAAATGACTCAAGAGAATCAGAATAAAATCATAGATGAGATATTAAAGTCCACTAAGTCTATCGCCCTTATCGGCGCTAGTGTTAAACAAGAACGCCCAAGTAATTCTGTGATGCGAAATTTAATAAATAGAGGCTATCTTGTATTTCCTGTAAATCCTGGACATGCAGGAGGGCAAATACTTGGTCAAAAATGTTATGCAAACATGTTAGAGATACCGTATCAAATCGATATGGTGGACGTTTTTAGGGATTCTAAAGCGGTGCCTGAAATTGTTGAAGATGCCATAAAATGTCAGGTTAAAACAGTTTGGCTACAATTAGATATTGGACATCGCGAAGCTGAAAATAAAGCTAAAAAAAACGGAATTGTGGTTATTAGTAATCGCTGCCCAAACATTGAATTTAGAAGACAAGAAAATGAATTGGCACCTTAATATATCTTTTTTAAAGTGGTCTATTCATTTTTTAAGGTAACGGTAAATATGTTTTTTAACCTCTTTTGAAATGATATTGAATTTGCGTTTATTCGCCCCATATCAAAAGCTGTAAGATAATTCAAGATTTTTGGGGTTTTAGGTGATGTCTAAAAAAACGGAAAATTTAGTGTCGAATAGCACAAATAATAACGTTAATACTATCAAACTTAAGGCAATTGATGGCGATAAAAATACAGCAAGCTACGGGTTAGGAGACCCCTGCATACCGCCAGAAATTTCTTATTTTCCTGAGGAATTTCCTAAATCTAAAGCGCCTCTTTATAAGGTAGACACTGCAGATAAAAAAAACCCATAAAATACGAGTGAATTTTTAAAACGTAAGAAATCAGGATTACTGTGTAATATTTGGTTTTTGATGATTAATATTTTTTATATCCCTAAATTTTTAATGTGCGTAATGTAAATTTGGTTTTGCTAGAAGGCTAAATATGCTACCCATTAGCATATTACACTTTAAGCTGGCTTGGCTCAATTTGTGAATTTGTTCGCAAAAGGTTAAAGTGCTCGAAAGGGGATAGCGATGAATTCATTTCCATTTTTTGATGCTGTTACACCATTATTGCTCGTTATTGACCAATGGCTGTTGCGTAATTTTAATGTTTCACTTGATTTGGTAGGTAATGTAGAACAGCTTATTGTAACACTGGCGGCTTTCATTGTAATTGCCTTTTTAGTGTTTTTTCTGTTATTAGACCGCTCTAAAAACGCAAAAAACCCAAAATCGATAGAGACAAAAAATATAGAATCCAGCATTAAGCTAGAACCGTTGTCAGAAGAACCTAATAAAACTCCAAAATTGGAAAAAAGCCAAAAACAAGAAGCCTTGGCCAATCCAAAAAAGGATGCAGAAAAAACATCGGAAAAACCAAATGCTCAGAATATCTATGAATTGGATAATGGTTTTGTAATTAATAAACGAAATTCAGAGTCACAACATAATAGTGAAAATGAGAATAAAAATTCATCTAATTTGAATGTAACAACAACCCGTTCTGTTGAACCAACAATTTCTTCAGATGCTAATTCGGATATTTTGTTCAATAAACTTGAAAAAATTGAAGCTGAGATGTTTTCTATTAGAACAGAATATAAATCTGGTACCATAGATTCATTGGACTATCTGTCTCGCACACAATCTTTGTATAAAACAGGCGAAGAATTAGTCGAAGAATACCAGTCTAGCGCCCCATCAGAAAAATAATTTTTCTAGGGAAAAATAAACACCTGTTAATAACAGTTTTTTTTTAACAACGGTATGCAGACTACAAAATTTTATGTATATAATTCTTTTATATAGTCGTCTAAGATAATAAACGGTCGCTAAAGAGGATGTTATGGGCTCAGCAATTATGGTTGCCAATATGAAAGGTGGTGTGGGTAAAAGCACGCTTACTTGTTATTTAGCGGATTATTTTCGAAAATTTCAAAAAAAACGGGTTTTATCATTAATTGATACAGATCTTCAGGGTAGTACCTACGAGATGTTAGGTACGGATGGCAGATTTGCTAACCTTAGACATTTACCAGTAGGTGATAGGTATGATGCTGTTAATCTTGTAACAGTCGATACGCTGGTCCGAAGTCACCTTGGCACGGCGAATGATTTGCTGCTGATAGACACCTCAGCTGGGAAACCAGATAATATTTGCCAAATTGCAATGATGTGTCATTGTTTACTTGTTCCTGTGTCAATTAATTGGGGAGATATAAGACCCACACGAGATTTCATTCAGGAAATACAAGAACGTAAAGATTCTGCTCGCGCAATTACGCCACATATTATTGTTGTTCCTAATAGGATTCCACATCAGCAAAGAGATTATAGCCGTCTTAAAGACGCATTGAGTGAACTTGATGTTGTGATAGCACCTGGGTTAAGTGATTTATCTATCGTTCGCCATCAAACACAAAAATTCGCAGGTATTGATCCAACAAAGGGGACAAGATTTCATGATGAGATTATCCATTTCGGAAATTTTGTCACTGAATATGTGGTTGGCGGTAAACTTGATGACATTTACGCAGATACGAACGTGATAGAGCTAAGACGTTGAAATCTGCATTTATTGCCTGTAAATAAATATTTAAATAGTAAAATCTGTTACTCTATTAGCATCCCCAGTGATTGTGAGGGGGGTGGGTATTTTGCACTAGAATTTAGGAGAAAAAATGAGAGCAGAGATGCTTCATGAAGAGCTGGGAGAAGGTTTTTTTGCCAAAGTTAAGGCAGCAGATTTTAATAGCTTGATTCTTAGATACCGAAATCAAGATGCTGCGCAAACGATATCACTAGACACATTAGACGACCAAGAATGGTGTGCATATTTTGGTCGATTCGAGCCATTTCCCAATAGTTTTAAATCGCCACTAGCACTTAGTTATCATGGGCATCAATTTGGCTCATATAACCCTGATATAGGAGATGGAAGAGGCTTTTTATATGCACAAATAAGAGAGCAGGGAAGTAATAGGCTGCTTGATCTTGGAACCAAAGGCTCTGGTAAAACGCCCTATTCAAGGAATGGGGATGGCAGATTGACATTAAAAGGAGCAGTTCGCGAAATTCTTGCTAGTGAATATCTTCAGGCAGTAGGGGTTAATAGCTCTAAAAGCTTAAGTGTATTTGAAACAGGAGAAGCATTGCATCGCCATGATGAGCCGTCACCTGCACGTGGCGCTGTGTTGGTAAGATTATCCCATAGCCATATTAGGATTGGAAGTTTTCAGCGCCTTGCTTATCTAAATCAACATCAAGATATTCTGAAATTAGCTAAGTTTGTTATACGTAATTATTATCCCCAGATAGAACAGCAGCAGCCCCCAGAAGAACTTTTCCAGCAGTTATTAGCTTCTTTTATTCAATTAGTTGCTGATATGGTTGCAGGGTGGATGGCAGCTGGATTTGTTCACGGTGTTTTAAATACAGATAATTTTAATTTAACAGGTGAATCGTTTGATTATGGTCCTTGGCGTTTTCTTGAGCAAATGGATTTTGAATTCACAGCTGCCTATTTTGATCATAATAGAAGATATGCATATGGAAAACAGCCAGAGGCAGCATTATGGGCTTTATGCAGGCTAGCAGATTGTTTTACAGAGTTTGTCCCTTTGGAAAAATTGGAGAAAGAATTACAAAAATTCTATCCAACGCTGCAGAAATTATTATTTGAAAAAATATGCTGGAGATTTGGAATAATAGCATCACCCAAATTACATCAAGATGAATTTTTATCTCTGTTTTTTAGCTGTACTACCAAAAGCCAAATTAATTTAGATTATTTATTTCATACATTTTATGCTGGTTTTGATCAAACTCAAATAGGGGCAGAAAATGAAGAAATTTTGCCATTTCTTAAAATCATAGAATCACAGAAAGCACGCCAGAATAAGCGCCCTGACTATTTTGACCAGCCGTTGCAATCAACTCTAACTATTAAAGAGGTGGAAGCTGTATGGGAGCCTATTTCACAGGCTGATGACTGGACTTTATGTTATGAGAAAATACAAGCTATAAAAAACTATAGGACAGCTCTTAATGCTAATTAATCACTTTCAGATTAAAAAATTGAGTGACCTGCCTTGCACGCTGAGGCGCATTTTAAAAAGCACTTGCATCAAGGCTACGATTAAAAACAGGTCGTAGCACAAAGTTACTTTCCATTCTTAGAACGTGAGGTAATGCAGATAGATATGTTACATGAATATTACCGAAATCTGTCACGTCCCTTGCGGCTATTCTAAGCAAATAGTCTTCTTCTCCAGCGATAAGAAAACAAGCCAGAATTTGTGGAACCTGTCGAGCAGCAGCCTCGAATTCTGCCATCATGACTGCAGATTGCCCTTGCAGAGTTATTCGAACTAAAACCAACACATCGTGACCTAGTTTTGATAAGTCAAATTCTGCGTTGTAGGATTGAATTATACCTGCGCTTTCAAGTGAGGATACTCGCCGAAGACAGGCAGAAGCAGATAACCCCACTTTTTTTGCAAGGTCTAAATTGGTAATCCGCGCATCTTCTTGCAATACGGATAATATGGATTTATCTATTTTATCAACTTTGACCATTAACTTGCTCTAATTATTGTTTTTTGTTATTATGATTAATAAAATTAATTTATCGAACTGATGTTTAAGTATGACTTAATAGTGAGCTTACTCAACATAATTTTTGATCCCTATTAAAATTATTGTTTTTGGAAGCATAAATTTTGTTCAATTTTTTATTTTATCTAATTTTTTTTGCTATAAAAATATGAATTTGAATGTAAGGGCAATCAACCAAAAGAGTTTAAATTTTTGCGTAATTTAAACAGAAAATCTTACCTATATTAGAACAAAACCCAATAACTTTGAAAAAAATAGTTTATTTTCTGGTGAAGAATTCAATTTAGACTTGACCTGTAACCGTCTATCTATCATAAACGGCTCACTTTACACCATGAAACAATTTCTGTTTGGTGTTGTTCGTATGGGGCCATAGCTCAGCTGGGAGAGCGCCTGCTTTGCAAGCAGGAGGTCGTCGGTTCGATCCCGTCTGGCTCCACCAACTTTTAATGCAACCGCTGTGTTAATGTAGATGCATCCATGTGTTGGGCGAGATTAGAGTGTGATTTAGAGGAGAAAAAAGATGGCAGTTCCAAAGAGTAAAATTACCAAATCAAAGCGTGATATGCGTCGCTCACATGATGCCATCAAAAATGATGAGTATATTGAAGATAAGGTAACAGGTGAATTACATCGCCCGCACCACATTGACCTTAAAACAGGAATGTATCGTGGACGCCAGGTTATACAGTCAAAAGACTCTATATAAATAGTCTATTTGCTTCTTAGGATTTGATAAATCATATAGGCTTTATGTGAATGGCTGATACAAAAATTACAGTAAACCCTGAACCTTTATTCAGTATTGGTGATATTGTTAAACATAGGCTCTATCCTTTTCGAGGAGTGATCGTTGACGTAGATCCAGAGTTTGACAATACCGAAGAATGGTATGATGCAATACCAGAAGAAGTAAGACCAGAAAAAGAACAACCTTTTTATCATTTACTAGCTGAAAATTCTGATAGCTATTATGCAGCTTATGTGAGTCAGCAAAATCTGCTCACAGATAAAGAAAATGGTCCTGTTAGTCATCCAGATGTTGAAGATGTTTTTGATGGTATGACAGATGGAAAATATCAGCTTCGCAGGGAAGCCTTTAATTAGTATTTAATTAAAGGCAATGTAGAACAGCCCTTCAGTGTTCAAACCTAAAAAAATCAAAATCATTAAATTTTTGAAACGTCATTTTCTATCATTCGAAAAAAAAAGACTAAATTGGTCTTAATTGCTTGTCTTAAAAGAGGCTGATGACTACATAGTCGGTATAGGTTTAATAAATACACTAGTTTTCAAGAAGAACGATAATGTTAAAATTAAATAGAATGACAGATTATGCCATTTTAGTGCTTGGTATTCTGGCAACACGCACAGATAGATATGTGTCAAGCTCTGAGGTGGCTCGGCTTTCTAATCTTGAGAAGCCAACCATTGCTAAGTTGATAAAACAATTAGCTGCTGCGCAAATTATTGTCAGTCAACGCGGCAGTCAGGGGGGTGCTCGTTTTGTTAAGCATCTTGGGCTGATAAATTTGGCAGAAGTAATTGAGGCGATTGAAGGCCCGATTGCCTTAACTGCTTGCGTTGAAGGTTCACAAGAGCCGTGTGATGTAAAAAATATATGTTTTATGTCTGGAAATTGGAATCAGGTTAATCAGGCATTATATGCAGCTTTATCATCTGTCACTCTTGAAAAATTGTTTGATTCAGCCAAATTATTTCCAAAAGCTGACTCTTTAAAATCACCAGGTCTAGACACTATGATGTTTTCTAGTACCGCTATTACCGAAATGGAATTGAAATAGATGGTTGCAACCGTTGAAACGATCACTGCAGTTGAAGAAGCCACAGGTAAATATAAATACGGCTTTGTTACAGACATTGAGTCAGAAAAAGCCCCTAAAGGCTTAAATGAAGATGTCATTAAGTTTATTTCTGCAAAGAAAAATGAGCCTGATTGGATGCTGCAATGGCGTCTTAGAGCCTATCGTCATTGGCTGAAAATGCCAGAACCAGATTGGGCAAAGCTGTCTATTGACCCAATAGATTATAATGATATTTATTATTATTCAGCGCCAAAATCTGTGGAAAAACTAAATTCTTTAGATGAGGTAGATCCAGAATTACTTGCTACATATGAAAAGCTTGGAATTCCTTTAAATGAGCAAAAAATGCTTGCTGGAGTGGCAGTGGATGCTGTGTTTGATTCTGTTTCAGTTGCAACAACCTTTAAAGCAGAATTAGCTAAGGAGGGGGTGATATTCTGCCCTATATCTGAGGCAATACAAGAATATCCAGAACTTGTTAGACAATATTTAGGCAGCGTTGTTCCAGTAGCAGATAATTATTTTTCTGCACTGAATTGTGCTGTTTTCACAGACGGCTCTTTTGTTTTTATTCCAAAAGGGGTGAGATGCCCTATGGAGCTATCAACCTATTTCCGCATTAATGAGCAGAATACAGGTCAATTTGAGCGCACGTTAATTATCGTAGAAGATGAAGGCTATGTTAGCTATCTTGAAGGATGCACAGCTCCGCAGAGAGATGAAAACCAGCTTCATGCAGCAGTAGTTGAATTAGTTGCTTTGACAGATGCTGAAATTAAATATTCTACGGTGCAAAATTGGTATCCAGGAGATGAATCTGGTAAGGGCGGAATTTATAATTTTGTAACGAAGCGAGGCGCCTGTAAAGGCGATAGGTCAAAAATTAGTTGGACACAGGTTGAAACAGGATCTGCTATTACCTGGAAATATCCG
>JABJAN010000019.1 GCA_018666135.1 Alphaproteobacteria bacterium
CCATTTAACTTTCCTGCAATGGTGCCTATGTGGATGTTCCCAGTGGCGCTTGCGACAGGCAATTGTTTTATTCTCAAGCCTTCTGAGCGGGATCCATCTGCATCTCTTCTAATGGCTGAATGGTTGACAGAAGCAGGACTTCCAGACGGTGTTTTTAACGTCATCCAAGGAGATAAAGAAGCTGTTGATAGGCTTACAGGTCACCCAGATGTTAAGGCGATTAGCTTTGTTGGTAGCACTCCTATTGCAAATTACATCTATACAACAGGAACTGCAAATGGCAAACGTGTGCAAGCATTAGGAGGCGCAAAAAACCATATGGTGATTATGCCAGATGCTGATTTGGATATGGCAGCTAATGCACTGATGGGGGCTGCTTATGGTTCTGCTGGTGAGCGCTGTATGGCTGTATCTGTTGCTGTGCCAGTTACAGATGCGGTAGCAAATGCGCTAATTGAAAAACTAACGCCAAAGATTAAAGCCCTAAAAATTGGTCCTGCAATAGACCCAGCTTCTGAGATGGGACCTCTTGTGACATCTCAGCATTTAGAAAAAGTCACTGGCTATATTGATAGCGGGGAGCGCGAAGGTGCTGATGTAATCGTTGATGGTCGTAGCTTTAAGCAGGATAAACAAGGATATGAAAATGGCTTTTTCATTGGGGGCACTTTATTAGATAATGTAACAGAAGATATGCTCTGTTATCGAGAAGAGATTTTTGGACCAGTTTTGTCAGTTGTAAGAAAAAAATCCTATCAAGAAGCAGTAGATTTAATCCATGCGCATGAATATGCTAATGGTACTGCCATTTTCACACGAGACGGGGATACGGCAAGAAATTTCACCCAAGATATTGAAGTAGGTATGGTAGGTGTCAATGTTCCTATTCCTGTTCCAATGGCGTTTCATAGTTTTGGCGGATGGAAATCGTCTATTTTTGGCGATCATGCAATGCATGGGATGGAAGGTGTTCGCTTCTATACCCGTATAAAAACCGCTACAACTAGATGGCCAACTGGTCTTCGTGCGGATCCAGAATTTAAGATGCCTACACTTGGTTAACTAGAAAGGGTTATTCAAGGATGTTGTTATTGTAAATGAATTATATATGGATAAAACTTGACCAATTATCAGCTTAGGTTGGTATCTGCTGATTATAGTCTGATGATTATAGGAGGTGAAGATGAGCAAATATAGTGCAATACCGAATGATCTTGAAGCATTTTGGATGCCATTTACGGCTAATCAACAATTTAAATCTAATCCGCGAATGCTGGTTAGTGCACAAGATATGCATTATAAAAGCCAGGATGGTCGTGATATTCTGGATGGGACTGCTGGTTTATGGTGTGTCAATGCTGGGCATAAACGCAAGAAAATTGTAACGGCGATTCAAGCTCAAGTAGAAGAGCTTGATTACGCACCTGCGTTTCAAATGGGGCATCCAAAGGCGTTTACTTTAGCTAACAAACTTACTGAGATTACCCCAAAAGACCTAAATCACGTGTTTTTTACTAATTCTGGTTCTGAATCGGTTGAAACTGCTTTGAAAATCGCTCTTGCCTATCAACGCATCAAGGGTGAGGCAAGCAGAACCAGACTTATTGGAAGAGAGCGTGGATATCATGGGGTTAATTTTGGCGGCATATCTGTTGGCGGTATTGTAAGTAACCGAAAAATGTTTGGCACACTCCTGGCTGGAGTAGACCATTTGCCTCATACGCACTTGCCTGAGGTAAATAGCTTTAGCAAAGGTCAGCCAGAGCATGGAGCAGAACTTGCTGATGACCTTACCAGATTAATAAAATTGCATGATGCATCAACTATTGCAGCAGTAATTGTTGAGCCTGTATCTGGCTCAACTGGGGTGTTGATTCCGCCAAAAGAATATTTAACACGGCTGCGAGCCATATGTGACCAATATGGGATCTTATTAATTTTTGACGAGGTGATTACTGGTTTTGGCAGGCTTGGAACACCCTTTGCGAGTGACTATTTTGGCGTTATTCCAGATATTATTTGCGCTGCTAAAGGTCTTACAAATGGCGTAATCCCAATGGG
>JABJAN010000005.1 GCA_018666135.1 Alphaproteobacteria bacterium
ATCTGCAGCCGTTTTCGCTTCAGCAGCTTCCGCTTCGCGTTCAGTACGCTTTTTACCAAAAGCAGATTTCTTTGGCTTTTCTGTGATCACTGGCGCTTCTAATATATCTGCAATAGCAAGCAGTTTATGGACTCTATCTGTTGGTTTAGCACCCTGACCCATCCAAAACTTAACACGCTCTGCATTAACAGAAAGGCGGTTATCATGTTCTTTTGGAACCATTGGATTATAATGTCCAACGCGCTCAACATATTTGCCATCTCTTGGTGAAGCTGCCTCCGCAACGACAATTCTGTAAAATGGTCGTTTCTTTGTACCACCTCTTGAGAGTCTTATTTTAAGTGCCATGTGATTTTCCTTCCATAAAAATCTTTTTCTGAACGTACCTAATTATTTTTTTCGATTTGGATTAATTCCAGGTGGCAAGCCGCCAAGATTAGGCATTTTACCAAAATTTGATAACCCACCCCCTTTTGCAGAACCAAATTGCTTTGCCATTGCTTCTAAATCCATGCCAGCATCAGCAGGTGCGCCTAATGGGCTACCGCCGCCTAACATTGCTTTCAAACCTGCAGCACCTGCTTTATTTCCCATCTTTTTCATCATTCGTGCCATATCCTGATATTGTTTTACGACACGATTAACTTCTTGCACACTGGTGCCAGAGCCTGCAGCTATTCGCTTTCGTCTAGATGCATTTAGCAATGCAACAGATACGCGCTCTTTTTTTGTCATAGACAAGATAATGGCTTCTTGTCTTTTTATCATTGAATCATCAACACCAGCGGCGGCTAGCTGCTTATTTAATTTTCCTACTCCAGGCAACAAACCAAGTAATCCACCAAGACCACCCATTTTTTTAAGCTGCCTTAATTGGGTTAGAAAATCATTTAAATCAAATTTTCCTTTTGCCATCCGCTGAGCCATTCGCATAGCTTCTTCTTCTTCGATGGCTTCTGCAGCTTTTTCAACAAGGGCAACCACATCACCCATATCAAGAATACGACCCGCCATCCGCGCTGGGTCAAACGCTTCTAATGCATCTAACTTTTCACCAACACCTGCAAATTTTATTGGGCAGCCCGTAATGTGACGCATCGACAAAGCAGCACCGCCACGAGCATCGCCATCAAGTCTTGTTAGAATAATTCCTGTAATACCTATTCTTGACTGAAAAGCAGTTGCCGTGTTTACCGCGTCTTGACCTGTGAGTGCATCTGCTACCAACAATGTTTCAGATGGCTTAGATAATGCCTTAATTTCAGATAGTTCTGACATAAGCCCATCATCAATTGACTGACGTCCTGCAGTATCCAAAATCAATACATCATACCCTTGTAGCTGAGCCGACTGCAGAGCTCTTTTGGCTAATTGGGTTGGTGTTTGTTTATCGTCCTCTGGTAACACCCCAACTTCTGCTTGTTCGCCAAGCATTCGAAGTTGTTCACGCGCAGCAGGGCGTGTCATATCCAGAGAGGCAAGCATAACTTTTTTGCGATGTTTGGTTTTTAAAAATTGTGCTAATTTACCAGCGGTTGTTGTTTTTCCAGATCCTTGAAGACCTGCCATCAAGATAACAGCTGGCGGGGTGACATCTACCATTAAAGGGGTGGCATCACCTCCCAAAATTTCTGTTAATCCATCATTTACAATTTTTATTACTTGTTGGTCAGGACGAACAGATTTTAAAACTGCCGCACCAACAGCTTTCTCACGGATAGAATCCATAAATTGTTTAACAACAGGAACAGCAACATCTGCATCTAATAGTGCTAGCCTTACTTCACGTAATGCAGCATCTACATCCGAATCACTTAGTGCCCCTCTTTTACCAAGACCTGTAAATACAGACTGTAATTTATCTTTTAGCGAATCAAACATTTAATCTCCTGATTCGACCAATAGAACACCTGATTTTTATGCCAATCAGAAATTATTAAAATGCGCATACAAAAATGGCACCCGTGCTCGAAAACTTCAAGGACGGATGGAACCCGTTAAGGTCTGGCATTTATAAATGGCCGAAATTTAATATTCTATTGCGCTTTTCACGCAATAATGTCAAGCCTGCCTTGGAAGATGATTATAGAATTAAGAGATAATGGGTTCAATTCGAAAGTAATGTTTTATTTTCTATCAAAAACAATTGGTATTATAAGTGAGCCTCTCCTTCATCCCTTTCTTATTTTATTTACTGGTCTTATGTGCAGTTTATTTTTCGGTCGAAGATTTTTTACGATTTCTTGCTATTTCGCGTTGGTAGTTGCTTGTAGCTATATTTTCTTGCCTTTTGGTTCTATTGCTTTGCGACAATTGGAAAACGCAACACCTCTAGCGACGGACAATCAAATTAGCGACGCACGCGCAATTATTATTCTTGGCGGGTTTACAAATAACAGTTTGATTGCACAAGAGCGTAACCAGATATCTGTTGGAAGCAGTGCTGAACGTATTATCATTGGTCTTGCCAAGCATAAAGCTTGGCCTGATAAAAAACTTATAATTTCTGGTTATTCTGGAAAACTAAATAAGACAGGATGGAGTGTAGCTTTCATAAGTAAAATGATTATCACCTCATTGCAACATCCTTTGGATAATGTATTTTTTGAGTATGAAAGCAGAAATACTTATCAAAATGCGGTTAATATCTCTAAAATGCCCAATCTTGATATATCAGACCCTATGATACTAATTACTTCTGCAAGCCATATGTTTAGGACCAAAAAAATATTTGAGAAATTGGGCTTTTCAAATTTATCCTTTTATTCTGTTGATTATCAAACACCTTTTACACAAGAAAAATGGCTTTTCTCCCCTGAAGAAAATATTTCGTATCTAAGAGTGGTTTTTCATGAATGGCTTGGTCTTTTAGCTTACAAGCTGAGCGGGCGTATTTGATTTACCCAACTGATTACCTATATTTTCATTCCCTATTTTTAGGTGGCAAACCAAGCAATATACGGGCATAAGCGCTTGCATTAAAATCCTGTAAATCTTCTGCTGTTTCGCCTACGCCAATTAAATGAATTGGCAATTGAAATTCTTCTGCTAAAGCAACCAGCGCACCCCCTCGTGCAGAGCCGTCTAATTTGGTCATAATCAAGCCAGAAATAGGGGATACTTGCTGAAAAGCTTTTAGTTGTGAGATAGCATTCTGTCCAACAGTTCCATCCAATACGATGAGACTGTCATGCGGCGCGTCTGGTTCTAGTTTTTTAATCACCCTAACTATTTTTGCAAGCTCGTCCATAAGTTCAACCCGGTTTTGCAATCTGCCTGCTGTATCAATTAGCACCAAATCTGCTTGCTGTATTTTAGCTTTTTCTATTGCCTGATATACAAGAGCTGCTGGGTCAGCTCCTCTATCTGCTGAGATAAGATCAACAGAGGTTCTTTGCGCCCACCCTTTTAATTGCTCAATCGCAGCTGCACGAAATGTATCAGCTGCCACTAAAACGACTTTTTTTCCCTGCTTAGAAAAACGTTGCGCTAATTTTCCTGCGGTGGTTGTTTTACCAGAGCCATTGACGCCAACCAGCAACATAATATGGGGATGGTTGTTATCCGAAACAGATAGTATTTTTTGATATGGTGTTAATATCTGCTCAATAGCTTCTGATAGAGATTCTAAAAGTGCGTCTTGGTCTCCTGATTTACCATCATATTTTTTCGCAAGGGACTGCACTATTTTACTAGATGCAGCAACACCCAAATCAGCTGATATAAGCGCCTCTTCAAGAGATTCCATAGTATCTGCATTTATTTTCTGACCCGTAAAAATACCTGTCAGGTGACTAGTTGCAGATGCAGATGATTTTTTTAAACCCTGTGTGAGTTGTCTTAACCAGCTCATTCAACTAGCTCCGCTATAACTGAAGGGGTGTTTTTAGAATTTAGGTCAGTATGTGTGATTTTAACTTTATGTATATGTCCTGAGGGTAATAATTCATCATGAGACACATTAACACGTATAAAATTTCGTAAGTAACCTTGGTTTGACTTTTCAAGTAAAATTTCATCTGGCTTATTTACATGACAGAGAACCACTTTTTGATATTGTTTTCTGCCAGCGTCTCTTAGCTCACTTGCCCTTCGACGAATATCTGCATGATCTGTTTTTGGCATTTTTACGGCAGGTGTGCCCTCTCTATCAGAATAGCTAAACACATGTAAATGTGATAATTCTGCCTGTTCAATCAGTGCAAGTGTTGCTTTATGTGCTTGTTCCGTTTCTGTTGGGAATCCTGCTATCAAATCCGCTCCCAAAAGAATATCTGGGCGTCTTTTGCGTAACTCCTTACTTAATCTAACTACATCACGAGCTAGATGCCGCCTTTTCATTCTTTTCAAGATAATATCATCACCATGTTGAACTGATAAATGCACATGAGGCATTAATCGTGGTTCTGTTTCAAAAGCTGTCATTAAAAAATGATCAAACTCAGCAGGATCAATTGAAGATAAACGTAATCTAGGTAATTCTGGCACTTCTTTTAGGACTTGTAATACTAACCACCCTAATTTTGGACTACCTGGCAAATCTTGTCCCCAACTAGTGAGGTCAATCCCTGAAAGAACAACTTCTTTTGTCCCATTAGCACATAATGTTCGCACACTTTCAACAACCTGTCCTGCGGCAACAGAACGAGACTGACCACGCCCGTATGGTATAATACAAAAGCTACAACGGTGATTGCACCCTTGCTGAATTTGCAAAAATCCCCGCGTATGTTCCTCAAAACTATCAATCATATGAGCCGCGGTTTCTCTAATTTCGGAGATGTCGCTAACTTCCATAGGTAATAATTCTGTATTTTTAAGGCGTTGCCAGCTATCTTCAAGTAGCTTTTCATGATTGCCAATTACATGGTCTACTTCTGTCATCTGGAGCCATTTTTCTGGATTAATCTGCGCTGCACATCCAGTTACAATAATTTGTTTTTCAGGCTGCTCTCTTTTGGTTTTTCGAATGGCTTGTCTTGCTTGTTTTTCTGCCTCTGAAGTAACAGCACAAGTATTAAATATTACCGTATTATTCAAGGATGCATCCGTTGCATATTGACGTATTAATTCTGACTCCCAAATATTCAGTCTACAGCCAAATGTTGAGATCGTTGGGCGATTCGAGGTCATAAATTCATACCTCGCTTGACTGTAAGAATGCGTGCGTAATCTGCCCAGAAAAACTATGTGAAACAAGTCCTGTCATTATCACATTATTTTTTCCTGAATGTTGCACCCCTAAGGTTTCAGCATCATCTGTTTTAACGTCTATCCATAAGCTACCGCCATCCAAAATTATTTCTGCTCTGCGCTCAATCAGCCCACGTCTTATCGCGGCCACCGCAGCTGCACACGCACCAGAACCACATGCCCTTGTAACACCAGCGCCTCTTTCCCACACGCGCATGCGAAGTTTTACACAGGCATTGACCTGAAATTTAGTGGGGGAGATCAGTTGCACAAATTCAACATTTGTTCTTTCTGGAAAATAAGAGTGGTGTTCAATCATAGGTCCTATTTTTTCGAGTTCTACTGCCTCAACGTCTGATACAAAAAATACCGTATGTGGATTACCCATTGAAACAAGCGTTGCTGTTTCTGGAGTTATCTGCTGGAAGGGAACATATATCAAATCTTCTTGTTCTAGTTCAGAATTTAAAAAGGGAATATCTTCTGGCAGAAATCGGGCAGCGCCCATATTTACAGAAATCATATCCTGATGACGCCATGCACTAAGAACACCAGAAATAGTTTCAATAAAAACCGTGTCTTTTCCAAGTTCTGACAGAAGCACAGAAGCAACGCATCTGGTGCCATTACCACACGCCCCTGCCTCGCTTCCATCCGCATTTAACATTTGAAGATAAATATCTGCTGATGTTCTTGCTGGATGCATAATCATTATCTGATCGCATCCAACACCTAAATGCCTGTCTGCTATCAAACGTATTTGGGTAGGAGTGAGGTGCATATGGGTTTTTCTGCCGTCCAGCAGAACAAAATCATTTCCTAACCCATGCATTTTAATAAAATCTATCATATCGCAAAAATAACTAACTCTATCTTCTAATCTAATTTATTTGAAACAGGCTAACACGTCGAAAATTAGCTAAGTTGAAGTGAAATAGGTACATGATCTGACGGTTTTTCCCATCCTCTTGTCTCAGCATGAATTTTCACCTTTTCGATTTGTGGCTCCAGATCTGAACTTATCCATATATGATCAAGTCGCCTTCCGCGATTGCTTGCCAGATAATCACGGGCTCTGTAAGACCACCAGCTATATAATATCTCGTCTGGTCCGAAAAAACGGCGCACCGAATCAATCCATCCGCCAGCTGTTTGCATGTTAATCAAATTTTTACGCTCTATTTCTGTATGACTAACTACATTTTTTAACTGTTTAGTAGACCATACATCCTCTGCCAAAGGCGCAATATTTAAATCCCCAACAAGAACTGATTTAACTGGTTTAATTTTTGCAAAATAATCTGTGACTTCACTTACAAAATCTAACTTGTGACCAAATTTAACATTCTCATTTCTATCTGGAATGTCCCCTCCTGCGGGAAGATAAATATTATGTATCTGATAGCCATTTATTGACGCTGATATATGCCGGCAATCCCCTTTTCCTACCCAATCTTGAAATTCAGTGCCATCAATTGGTATGCGAGATAAAATAGCAACTCCATTATATGATTTCTCACCTCGGATAGCTTGATGTGCCCAACCTGCATCTGCAATTTCCTGTGCCGGAAAACTGCTGTCTTGTGTCTTTGTTTCTTGCAGACATAACACGTCCAAATCATATTCTTTTAAGACACGCAGAACATATTGAAGACGCAATCTAACAGAATTAATATTCCAGGTAGCAAGTCTCATAGCAGGGGTGTTTTCCACTTCATCACTGTGCCTTAGTTTTTATTTTATATTAAACCCTAATAGCAAAATTAAACTCAGATATTTTAATAAATAGGTGGTCCAAATAATTTATTAGCTAGTTTTTTACCGTAAATCTCATTTTGCAAGGTTACTTTGGTTTCTACTCCTAATGTATCACTTAGAATCCAGCCACGTAACTGCATTCTCTTTGGTTCAAATTGTAAAACCAATTTTCCAGCACTTTCACCTGTTTCTTTTTCTAAGATTATTTCTGCCAGACCATCAGAAATACGGCTGTAGGTTTTGAAATCTGCTCCAGTTAAAGACACAGTATCTTTTAATAATGGCGCAAATGGTGTTTCAGAAATAGGATAATTAGACACTCGTTTATCCCCTGGCTCATCGACAATTAACCATCTTCTCGTTGTAATCAGATTAAATGGATCTTCTGAATCATATTCCAATCTCATTTGAAATGGCCTTCGCAAATATAACGTGCCAATTGCATAACTGCCATCAGATGATATCTGGATAAATTCTGCCTGTAATGTGGTTATATTTTGAATCGCCTGTTCAGCCTGCAAAATCAGATCTGAATTAGATGTATTTGCTTTCGAATAACTAAACGGGAACGTCAGTAACATCAGCATACATAGAAAAACAAAACAAATCTGTTTTAGAGCAGTTTGGTTCATATATAAATTAATGCGCTGATAATTAGGATTCATCATTACTGACCAATACCTCTCTTTTTCCGACATGGTTTGCCTTACTTATGATTGCTGCTGCCTCCATTTCTTCAATTAAGGTTGCAGCCCGATTATATCCAATGCGAAGATGCCTTTGAACAAAGCTAGTAGAGGCACGTTGCTCTCTTATAACAAGTGCTACTGCTTGTTCATATAAGCTTTCTTCTCCTGTTTGTGTTGCATTCGAGCCCCCACCAGCAGTTACCTGTGTCTCTGTTATCTCTTCTGTAACTTTCTCATCATATTCTGGCTCCCCTTGCTGCCGCAAAAATGAAACTACCTGTTCAACTTCATCATCATCAACAAATGGTCCATGAACTCTGGTAACTCTGCCTCCTCCTTCCATATATAGCATATCCCCTTTCCCTAATAGCTGCTCTGCACCCTGTTCTCCAAGGATGGTTCGGCTATCTATTCTGGATGTAACTTGAAATGAAATACGAGTGGGAAAATTAGCTTTAATTGTGCCTGTAATCACATCAACAGAAGGGCGCTGGGTTGCCATTATAACATGAATGCCAGCAGCACGTGCCATTTGAGCCAGTCTTTGCACTGCTGCTTCAATTTCCTTGCCAGCAACCAACATAAGATCAGCTACCTCATCAATTACCACAACGATATAAGGAAGAGACGTCAGATCTAGCATATCTTCTTCAAATACTGGCCTACCTGTTTCTTGATCAAACCCTGTTTGAACCCTGCGTGATATTACCTCTCCTTTAGCGCGAGCTTGCGCCAATCGCTCATTATAGCTTGTGATATTACGAACCCCAATTTTAGCCATATTGCGATATCGGCTTTCCATTTCTCTTACTGCCCATTTAAGCGCCATAATTGCTTTTGCAGGATCTGTTACTACTGGAGTCAATAAATGCGGAATACCATCATATACAGATAATTCGAGCATTTTTGGATCTATCATAATTAACCGACAGCTATCAGGTGTGTGCTTGTATAAAAGAGATAATATCATGGCATTAATGCCAACAGACTTTCCAGACCCAGTTGTTCCTGCCACCAACAAATGGGGCATTTTTGCAAGATCAACTATTATTGGCGAGCCAGCAATATCCATTCCAAGTGCAACTGGCAAATTTGCTTTTTGGTCTGTCCATTCTTGCGAATCTAATAAATCTCGAAGCAACACTATTTGACGAATATCATTCGGTAATTCAATGCCGATGACATTTTGCCCAGGTACAACAGCCACACGAACCGCAAGAGCAGACATTGACCTTGCAATATCATCTGCAAGCGCAATGACCCTCTGTGACTTAATCCCTGGGGCAGGCTCGAGATCATATCTTGTTACAACTGGGCCATGACGAATATCTGTTATCTCACCTTGCACTCTAAAGTCAGACAACACTGTTTCGAGTTGTTCTGCATTTTCTTCTAGCAAACCTTGAGCCGGCGCAGAACTTACTTTAGATGGCGGCTTTAATAAATAAGCAGGCGGCAATTGAAAGTTACCTTCGGCATCAAAATTAAATGCCACCTGTGTCTCACCTTTGCGAGTAGCCGCTGTTTTTGCAGCTTTTTTCGTTCTTAAGGTTGGTGTTTTGCGGGCGCTAGCTGACGTCGTTTTCTTAGGTGTATTTTCAGAAGACTTAGCTATTGCCATTGCGGGTAAATCAATAATTTTTTCAGATTTAGAACGCCTTAAAACAGAAAATAGTTTTAAAAGTGGGCTGACAATAAATTTACCAAATCGATATACCCAGACAGCTTCTTTTTTGCCAAGAGCGGTAGACCAGACATACAGCACTATGCCAATAAAAACTAAAATGAGCGCTAATGCCCGTTCTTTATCAATTCCGAGTGAATCAATACGCGAATCCATCAATGGCAAAAACATACCAAAAACAACAGATGCAATGCCTCTGAAATTAAACCCTAACCCGTAAATACCCGCCGATAAAAATTGAATGGAAAGCGGCAGAAGACATAACCTCCATATCCACAACGAAACCCCACGATGGGCAAATATTCTTATGCCCCAGATAAATAAAGATACAGGAAATAAAACCGCAAAAAACCCAAACCATGAAATTAACTGATTTGACAATAAAGCACCAAACGGTCCAAACCAATTTTTAATTTCTCCATCTGCAGCAACATTAGAAGAAGGGTCTAATGCAGAAGCAGTCAGAAGAATAATACAAAGGCAAATTGCACAAAAAACAAGTGATATACCAATTAGCTCTTTAATTCGCCGATAGAAAAAAATACGCAATCTATCAGACATAACTTTACCGCTAGTTTTTGCCTGTTCAGTCATCTATTTTATTTTCCCGCCAGATATTATTAAAAAATATCTGCAAGCGTTGCATCGCTTGTTCTATTGTATCAAGTGAATGAACCATAGCGATTCTAATATAACCTGATGCTGGGTTTTCAGCGTTACTGGCAAGTGCCATATAACTTCCTGGAATAACTTTAATTGCCATTTTTTCCCATAACAACTGGGCACATCTAAGATCATCCCCAACTTTTAACCAAAGGAAAAATCCACCTTCAGGAATATCACAATCAAGATATTTTTCAGCTAATTTAAAGGCATTATTGTAATGGGATCTTACCAATTTATTATGTTCAAAATCTCGGTAAATTTCCCCTGCAACATTTAACAAAGGCGTTGGAACTAATGCCAATCCATTTGCTGCAATTTTTGAATATGATGAAATAACTTTTGGGTCTGCACATAAAAAACCTGCTCTCAGCCCAGCTGCATTGGAGCGTTTTGATAAACTATTTAACACAGCTAGATTAGATAGTTTATGTTCACTAGACCCAGATATTTTTCGAGCAACTTCTAGCGAACTAACTGGCATATTGTGGCGCCATATATCAATATAGCATTCATCAACCACAAGCAAAAAATTGTGCTTTCTGGCAAGAATTATTGCATCTGCCAAATATTCTTCACTTGCTATTATGCCTTGCGGATTTGTTGGGGTGCATAAATACATTATTGTTGTACGGGCTAGAGTTACTTCATCAATTAAGGATAAATCAGGTAAAAAGCCATTATCTAAACTGGCATTCATCAACTGAACTTCACCGCCATTAATAAGACCAGCAGCACGCCATGCATGATAAAAAGGGTTAGTTACCAATGCTAGTGGATTAGGTTTAGTGCTGCGTGTACAATAACCAAGCATATGCAATGGCTCTCTTGTACCTGGTACGGGTAATAAATAATCTTCTAACGGTTGCAACCAGTTACCAATATCTGAAAATCGATTATTCAAATAATAGCTTACATCATCATAAAACTTCTTATTACCTTTTACTTTTGGATAACTATGCCAATTACAATTAGGAAGAGATAATAATTCTGAAACAAAGGCTGGCGGTGGAAGTTGTGGTTCGCCAATAGACATATTAATTTCGCTCAGATCATCAGGTGCAGATATGCCCGTGATCAAAGCACGTGTTTTTTCAAACATATTATCATTAAAAAGTGAAAAATCTGGATTTTGCATCTACAAATCTGCATATATAGTTAAAGCGCATTCTGAGTAAGCATCAAAATAACTGTAATACATTAGCACGACTAGAACAACAATAGCCGATAAAGGTTTCAAACAAATGAGCGGCGCCATCTTTTTTGACCGTGATAATACCCTTATTGTAGATAAAGGCTACACATGGAAAATCTCAGATTTTGCTTTTTTATCTGATAGTGCTGAGGCGCTTGCTTTATTGCACATACATCAGATACCCGTGTTTATTGTAACAAATCAATCAGGCATTGCACGGGGATATTATAGCGAAACTGATATGCTAAAATTTAACCAGCTTTTACAAGAGGAAGTTACTAAAAAGGGGGGTAGAATTACAGATATCGCATATTGTCCGCACCACCCAGACTATCCAGAAACAAAAGAGAATTCAAATTGGTGTACTTGCCGAAAACCTGCACCAGGAATGCTTATAGCACTATCCCAGAAATGGAAAATAGACCTAAGTCAATCATTCATGATAGGCGACCAAGATAGTGATTTACAGGCTGGTTCAGCTGCTGGATGTCAACAAAGCTATTTGCTTCATGCAGACCAATCAAGAGTGACTTTATGTGAAAAAATATTAACTAACTTTTTTAAGGGTAAAAAGTAATGATGACATTTAAAACCCCTATTATGGTTATTGGCGGTGGTCTAACCGCTGAAATTATGTGTGTTTCTCTTGCATATTTTGGTTTGGAATATAGCCGGCTTAAACCCCCCTCTTTAGCGTATAAAGATGCCAGAACAACAACCATAAATCTAGCAAGCCAAAAAATGCTTTCCCATCTTAATTTATGGTCATATTCAGCAGAAAACAGCACGAAAATATCAGATATTCTTGTGTCACAAAAATCCTTTGGACGTGATTGCTATGAAAGTAGGTCTTATCCCTATGCGTTGAATTTTTCTCTCAACGGACAGCCGATGGCTTGGACCGTTGAAAATACTTATCTACTCGAATCAGCACAGCAAAAAAATGAAAAATCTATTTTGCCAGTTTATACATATGACGGGGAATTACATTTTAATTTTGGTGCTGAGCAAGTTACTATAACAGATGATAAAGGCACAACATGGCAAACAGAATTAGTTATAGCCTGTGACGGAGCTAATAGCCCAACACGATCTGCCTCTGGTCTTAAATCCAAATCCCTAGCAGCTAATCAAAAAGCTATTATTGCCAGAGTAGATCTAAATCAATTTCATCATAATAGAGCATTTCAGCGCTTTCTTCCAGATGGTCCAATTGCCTTAATGCCCATAAAACAACAGGAGGCTGCCCTTGTATGGTCAATAACCAACAAGCATGCAGATAAGCTGTTTGAATTAAGTGATGAGGCATTTCAACAGCAGGTAATTAATGCTTTAGGAAGTGGCTTTGATAGCTTAGCCATCAACTCAAAACGAGCAATATGGCCCTTAACCCCATCTATTTCGCGTAGTATGGGGAAAACGGGGCTTTTATTAGCTGGCGATTCTAGCCATGCAATACATCCTCTTGCTGGCATGGGTTTTAATCTTGCTCTTGGTGACATCGCTGTAATTTGCGACTGTTTAGAGATAGCCAAAAAACGGGGGCTAAAATTCTCTCACCCCTCCATATTATTAGAATATCAAGCAAGAAGACGTATTGAAATTGAGGCTATTCTTGGCGTGACACAAGGATTAAATAGGTTATTTAGCTATAAAAGTTTTCATTTAAAAATTATTCCGTCTAGCCTGATAAATTTTGGATTAGGCGTTATGGATATGCTGCCAATTAAAAAACAATTATTAAATATAGCAACAGGCGGTGTGCTAACATCAGCTAGCTTACTTTCGGATGAATCCTGATTTCTATTTATCTCACGCTGATTATACGTTTATGCAAGCACCTAGCATAATTAGTAGAATCTATTTTCTAATCTTTAAGTCTTATTTATATTGGCAAGATAATCTGTATATAATGTTTTTTGCCGTTTTCCATAATCATGCAACAGCACCCAGCTATAAATGCCTGTTTCGTGACCATCATCAAATAATAACCGAACAGCATAATTCCCAACTGGCTCAATTCCTGTAATTTTAATGTCTTTTTTTCCACGCACAATTTTTTTTGACTCAGCCCCATGTCCTTGTACTTCAGCAGAAGGGGATTCTACTCTAAGCAGTTCGGCTGCTAATTGCGTGGAAAAGCCGTCATTAAAGACAATTGATACAATGTGCTTATCTTTATGAAGTCTAATCTGGGTCGCTGTAATATTATTTGAGGTCATGGTTGGTCACAAATGGGGATTATGAATTTTTAAAGGGCTGCCATTTTGTAATTTCGTCAGCACTAAGCTCTCGGCAATACTCTTCCGTTAGGTTTGGCATGTGGTCTATTATCGGATACGCTTTTTTTCCCTGAATACTAATAAGCTCTTGTGATTTTTTGTCATAAATTAACAAACTTTTGGTGTCTGGACAAACTAACATACTCAACAAAACACGGGATGTTCTTACAGCATTTGCATCAGGCGATTTTGACTTTTCTGTATTGGTAACTGACTTAATGTTTGGCATTTTCAACATAGCTATCACTATGGCAGGACATTTGTAAAATAGTTGTTAATAATTCTGCTCTGCCAGATAGGTCTTGTACTTCTAATAGCGCTTGCTTTTCAGCCACATCAAAAGGACAAATCATAGATAATGTACTGACCAGCTTTTCATCAGAGCAGGATTCTAACTGAGACCAATCAACTTGAAAACCTTTGGCATCAAAATATTGCCTCAATATAGCTGTTAAATTTTTCCTATCTATAGGGGATTCATCAATAGATAAATCATCTTTAAAATCGTCCCATTTAATATCTGCAACAACATATCCAGATGATACTTCAGAGAAATGACTTG
>JABJAN010000006.1 GCA_018666135.1 Alphaproteobacteria bacterium
CCGAGCATAAACATAATGATATTTTTATTTATGGATATTTATAAAAACAGACGCAGGTTATCGTATAAACTGCGCCTGCCAGAAATTTTTTAAAACCCTAGAATAATTCACCAACTTCCCACTGCTTTATAAGCTCATTGAGTGTTCCATCTGCTTTCATTGAATTAATCGCGGCGTTGAATTTTTCCTTCAATGCTGAGTCAGATTTGCGAATGCCCATTCCAATACCGCCGCCAATAAGCACATCATCGCCAACCAAACTTAATTCACCGCCAGACTCATTTACAAACGGTTCTAAAAAGGCTTTATCTGCAAAAACAGCATCCACCTCGCCGTTTCTTACAGCAGCAATTGTCTCATCTGGTGTAGAAAACTCTACCAATGTTGCACCTGATTCAACAACAAAACTTGCTTGAATAGTGCCTATCTGTGCTGCAATCACGCCAGAATTTAAGTCTGGGGATGCGTCAGCCAAGGCAACGTATTTTGATGGATCTGGCTGTGTATAATTTGTGGTAAAATCAATTTCTTTCATACGCTCATCAGTAATAGACATACCTGCGATAATTGTATCATAATTTCCAGCCTTCAAGTTTGGTATGATTGAGTCCCAGTCATTTTTAACCCATGTACAATCAAGACTTGCTCTTTTACACAGCTCATTACCAAGGTCTATTTCAAACCCAATAAACTGACCATTATCATCAATACCATTATACGGCATATAGGCGCCTTCAGTGCCCATACGGACAGTGTCAGCAAAAGCTGAGCTTACTGAAAATCCAGTAAGTATTGCTGCAATTAATATTTTCTTCATGATATTTCTCCTTAAATAACAATAAGTGCATTTCCAATTAATTTGCAGCCGCACTTAAGAACTGCTTAAGCCGAGTAGATTTGGGCGAATCAAACAAAACATCTGGCGAGCCTTCCTCTTCGACAATTCCCATATGCAAAAACAGCACCTTGTCTGATAAATCGCGTGCTAACTGCATATCATGAGTCACTAAAAGCATGGTACGACCCTCAGATGCAAGATCTTTTATTACTTTCACAACTTCTTGTTCAAGTTCTGGATCTAGTGCAGATGTGGGCTCATCAAATAACAAAGCATCTGGTTCCATAGCGAGTGCCCTTGCGATAGCTGCACGTTGTTGTTGTCCTCCTGATAATTGGGCAGGCCATACATCTGCTTTATCTGCTATGCCTACCTTATCAAGCAAATCATACCCAACCTTGCGCATCTGTTGTCTGTCTTTTCCAAGAACAGTTACTGGCGCTTCTATTACATTATCTAAGATGGATAAATGTGACCATAGATTAAATGATTGAAAAACCATTGATAAATTTGTTCTAAATTTAATGATTTGATGCTTATCTGCTAACTGTCTTTTATAGGTATTATTGGTCCAAGAAACCGCCTCACCTTTAAAAAATATCTCTCCTCTCTGAGGTAATTCCAATAAATTGCAACATCTCAGCAAGGTGGATTTACCAGACCCAGATGAGCCTATAAAGCTAATAACTGAACCAGCAGAAGCAGAAAAACTTATGTCTTTTAATACCTCAAGATCTCCATAATTTTTCTGGAGATTTTTCACTTCTAATATTGAGCTATTATCAATTAATTCCACTATTAGCTTTCCAAATAAACTTTCAGGTTTAACAATTTAGCAAAATGCGGTGTGCATCTATTCAAACCGCGTCAAAATTTAATTAAATAATGTCTGAATATAATTAAAAAAGCAATCAGTCACGATACTTGCAGATAAAACAGGATAAATGTTATAGCCATATTATAAAAATAAAAACGTGTATTTCTAACCTAACTTTAAATCACTAAGATTATGAAATGACAAAAATTTTAAGCAAAACAGCTCCCCAGTCATCTGCAGAAAACAGCTATCTTATTGCAGCCTTATATCATTTTGTTCCTCTTGAAGAAATCCATGAATGGCAGCAAAAGCTCATACATATTTGCACCAAAAATCATCTTTTTGGAACCATCCTTATCGCTCATGAAGGCATAAACGGAACAATAGCAGGTCATCCTTCTGAAATTACCGAATTTGTTACTTGGTTATATAGTCAACCAGAATTTAAACAAACACACATTAAATATTCCGAAGATTCTATATGCCCATTTCACCGAATGAAGGTCAGATTAAAAAAAGAAATTGTAACCATGGGTGAACCAGACATTAATCCAGCGGAAACAAAGGGTGTTTATGTTAAACCTGAAGATTGGAACTCGTTAATTTCATCTCCTGACGTTTTGGTGGTAGATACTAGAAACGATTATGAAGTCGCTATTGGAAAATTTGCTAAGGCAATAAACCCAAATACAACATCATTTCGTGAGTTTCCAAAATGGGCAGATGATTTTGCTTCAGAAAATCAAAAAGCAAAACCAAGTAAAGTTGCTATGTATTGCACTGGCGGAATTAGATGCGAGAAATCAACTGCCTATATGAAAAAACTTGGGTTTGAAGAAGTATACCACTTGCAAGGCGGTATTTTAAACTATTTTGAAGAAGTTCCTGCCAATCAATCCCTCTGGCAAGGAGAGTGCTTTGTATTTGATAACAGAGTAAGCGTTGATCACGAATTGCGCAGAGGTAGCTACCAGTTATGCCACGCTTGCAGACACCCACTATCAGATGCCGATTTAAAATCAAATGCGTATCTTGCTGGCATTAGTTGCCCTCATTGCATTACCAAAACGAATTCTGACCAGCGCAAACGGTTTGCAGAACGACAAAAGCAAATTAAATTGGCTAATAAACGTGGGCAGAAACATATTGGGGCATCTATAAAAAAATAATGATCTAAATTTATGTTTTAAAAGAAAATATAACTAGCCTCTGATGGCTGCGATTCTTAACGCATAATCAGTGGGATCTGCCCCAAAAATAGCAGAACCAGCCACCAAATTATTAGCGCCAGCAGCAATAGCAAGCGGCGCTGTTTCTTGTGTAATTCCGCCATCCACTTGCAAATGAATAGGTCTATCTGCGATTAACTCACGTGCCTGTTGAATTTTTTCTACCATAGACGGAATAAAACGCTGCCCGCCAAAGCCTGGATTTACAGTCATAATCAGAATAAGACCAATTTTATCAATAATATGTTTAAGGTTATCAACTGGCGTATGAGGGTTTATCGCAACCCCAGCACAGCAATCATGTTCATTTATAACAGATACTGTTCTATCAAGGTGAGTGCATGCCTCAAGATGAACCGTTATTCCATCACACCCAGCCTGTTTCATATCTTCAATTAGATTATCTGGATTTTCAACCATCAGATGAGCATCAAAATAACTGCTTGAGCTTTTGCGTAGAGAGGCAATAACAGGTGCCCCAAAACTTAAGTTAGGAACAAACCTGCCGTCCATAACATCCAAATGAACCCAGTCAGCACCCGCATTTTCCACAGATTTTATATCTGCCGCAAGATCAGCAAAGTTAGCTGCTAATATAGAGGGTGCTATTGTTCTTTGAAGACTCATAATGTTACCATATTCTTTGCTTTAAAATAAGGAAGATTATCTTGACTAGAGCATCCCATAACAGTGATCCTTTCGATAATTTGCAGAGCTCTTTGATATTTTCGCTCTAACGCTTCTTCTTCTAATTCATCGAATTTCTGACCACATAGTAAAATTCCATGGTTGGATTGTAGGGCTCTTATTCTTCTTCCATGCATTAATCCATCTACTAAGATGGCATGATTAAACTCTTCTTGTTTAACGATTTGAATTTTATTGCCAACAAGAAATGAGCGCAAGGCAGCCTCTCCATCTAATGTCAATTTCCAAAATTCTGAATCAGAATTAGAGGGGTTACCATCTACAAGCTCAAATGCTTTACAAAAAGCAAGGAATATAAGCTCTTGTTTTTCGGCGCCAGTCCAAGCTGTGCTTCCAAGCGTTCGCCATATATGATGATTCATTTCTTCATATACTTGCGGGATGCGCTCAAAGAATAATCTGTGCAACCCAATATCATTAACAGAGCTATCCATTTTTTGCTCTTTATGGACATCAATTGCAGAAAAAGAACCACATACAGGACAGCCGGAATCTGAAAATTTATCTTTCATATAAATATGTGAACACCGCAGACCAGAAGATAATTTATTATCACATAAATAATAACTAGTTTGCTCATCTACAGGCTGCTGGGCTATCCATTCAAATCTATTTTTAAATTTTAAGTAGGAGCCTCGGTGAGACCATAATGTCCATTGTAATTTTTCTACAGGCCCAAAAGTAGACCAGTTAGAGGATACATCTATCACAACACAGGTGTTTTTTTGAGGTGCTGCACGCAAGCCGCGCCCCACAGACTGTCCCCATAACACCTTTGATAAAGTAGGGCGCATATGAACAATGATATTACAATGAGGATTATCCCATCCTTCAGCTAGAACGCCAACCGAAACAACAGCTTCTACATTTCCTTCGGCATGAGCTGCCAGCATCTGCATACGCTCTTTAATAGGGGTTGTTGCCGTAATCAATGAAACACTTATCCCTAATTCCTCGATTGCTTCAACAGTGGTTTCAGCCACTGTGACATCAGGGCAAAACCATGCAGAAACTGGAATTGGTTTAACATTCTCTCTTTCTTCTAGGTAAATAGAACACGCATGACTAATCATTGAAGATTTGATAATGGCAGGTGCCAGTTTTGCCACTGGAAAATCCCCACTACTTATATCTATATCGCCTAGATCTAAATCATGAATAAAATGCGGGCGATAACGAGGCCTGACCAAAATTCCCTCATCAAACAACCTATCCATATCCGCACCATCTATTATCGCATCAAAAGCAAGGCTAAGTTGGTCTTTTTGATCTGCTGTGCGTCTTTCAGGAGATGCCGTTAAACCTATCATATGGGCATCATCTCTGCCATGTTCCAAAAAACAATCCAAAATACGTTTATATCCAGTACCATTGGGGGAAACGCGGTGCGCCTCATCTATGATTACCAATTTGGCATGTTCAATTGCTTCATCCAATATATCTCTTGCACGAGTGCTGGTGGACAGCAATACATCGTAATCAGAAAACGCCGCTTCTGTATGATTAAGACCAAGTTTGCGCACCCTGTGTTCTTTAGCTAGAGCTTTTTCAAGCTGCTCTAGTAAAACCAACCGATGACATAAAACGATTACTTTTTCGCCAGAATAAAATTGTTTTATGATTTCACTCGCCAACACCGTTTTACCAGCACCAGTTGGAGCTTTAATAATAAAACGGCGATGTGAATCAAGAATAGATTGAAAATCATCTATGATTTCTCTTTGCCAACGTCTTAGTTGCATATTATATTTGCCTAATCATAAATGTAAAAACCATACCTCTAATTATTGTCTTCAAACCTAACCAATTTTTATATGTTTTGGGACAAAAAAGTGCATTTTTTTAATTTGAATATACTTCTTGTCTAACATGCATCTTATCTATCGGCCTTATGATACACAGAAACTAATTCAGCCAAAATTGATAATGCTATCTCAGAAGCTGCTCTGCCGCCAAGACGAATACCCGCAGGTCCATAAAGTCGAGTAAGGTTAGTTTCTGATATTCCTGCCTTGGATAGCCTATCCAATCTGGACTGATGTGTCTTAGTACTGCCCAAACACCCAATATAATAGGCGTCTGTTGCAAGACAATGTAAAAGCGCTGGGTCATCAATCTTGGGATCATGCGTTAATGTTACGATGGCTGTTTGGGTGTCAATTGTAATCAATGGCAAGATATCCTGTGGCCAGCCAGGTTTTATCTGAACATTGGGAAAACGCTCTGAGGTAAGAAAAACAGCTCTTGGATCAATAATAATAATATCTAGATCCATTTGGAATGCTAGCTGACTTAATACCTGACTAATATGACCAGCCCCAATAACCACCAGCTGATTTTTTGGTCTCAGTCTTAATGTGAAAATATTCGAAGCATCATCAAGATTACTATTATGGACCAACTGCATATCTACAGGCGGAATCTTTACTTCTAAAGATACGTTTTTGACGTCCACAAGGCTGATTTCAATATCAAGTGCGTTTCTTGTTTCTTCTGCTCTGACTGACTGTTCTAAAACAGCTGAGGACAAAGCTGCATCACTTACAGGTAATATCAAAACAGATATTTTACCGCCGCATGACAAGCCTACTTCCCAAGCCTTCTCATCAGCTACGCCAAATTGCTTTAAACAGGGAGTCTCATTTTGCATTGCCTCCTGAGATAGAAGAATGACTTCACCCTCAACACAGCCCCCTGAAACTGATCCCTCAAGATGCAGATCGTCTCTTACCAACATGAGTGAGCCTGGCTGGCGAGGCGCAGAACCCCATGTAGCGACGACAATCACAAGACAGGCAGAGTGACCATCATCAATCCAAGATTTTAATTGTTTTAGATAAGTGTTTTGCATCATAAACATTTCTATAAATTCATCTGGAAATTATTTTTTCAGAAGTTAGTCTTGCTTTATTTAAATAGTGCATCAAAAAAATTATTCAAATAATCATATAAAATTTGATTCAGCCTATCCTATTGATGCTCAGAAACTGAATAGGTTCGCGTGTTAATTTTAACTAGTGGATTTTTGCTCTCTAAATTTTTTATCCCTTATTCTACTTTAAATAATGGCATAAATAACAAAATAAATGCTGTTATGAAAGTTGTTAGCCCACCCAATGCAATAAATGTAGCTGTAATGCCGAAAATTTCCGATATACTTCCAAGCAATAATGCCCCTACTGCGCCACCACCCATAGCTATCATAGTCCACAAACTCATTACCCTACCCCTAAACTCGTCTGTGAGCTGAAGTTGAGCAGCTGATTGCATTGTTACAGCGAAAAATGTTGTGGCAAAACCGAGTATAGAAACAAGACCTGCTGTCATCATAAAATTGGTCGAAATTCCAATAAGGATAATTGATACAGGCACAATAATAGAACAAACACCGCCAAGGATACCAATTTTGCCTGCCTCTTGAGGCTTTCCTGCTGCCTTAGCAAATGAAGCAATTATTGCTCCGCCTCCTGCACTTGCTGTCAGTAAACCTAACTCATTTGGTCCTGTATTAAATACACCTTGGGCAATAATAGGCAAAGTTTCAAGCAGACCCCTGCCGATCATAGTAACGCAGATAGTTAATCCAAAAATATATAAAATAAACGGATCTCGCTTGGTATAAGAAAAACCCTCCTTCAAAGCAGCTATAAAATTTTGTTTGGGTTTTCTTTCATAATCTTGTGGTCTAATATCAATTTTTTGAACTAATAAAATCATTGGCAGAAAACCTATGCTAGTCACCCATAATGTCTCCATTATGCTAAATTGAGTAAGTAAAATTCCGCCAATTGCAGGACCAACAAGACGCGAAATATTAAAATTCAATACGGTCACAGCTATAATAGATGAAAGCTGCTCTTTGCTTCCTAATCTTGCAGCAAATGCCATTCTAAATGGGTGATTAGCAGATGCAACAATACCAATCGCGCTCGCAAATAAAGCAACAGAAATTTTATTTATTCCTAAAATATACGCAGATAAAATAAAACTAATGGTAATGGTTAACATGGCTATATAATTTAAAAATACAGCTCGTCTAATCTCAATTCGGTCTGCTAATACACCAAAAAAAGGTCCCGTAATCATCGTGGGGGCAAAGCTTAAAAATGCTGCGAATCCAACAAAAGCTGGCGACTCAGATACATTCCAAGCAAGCCAGGCAATTACAAGACGTTGAACCCACATACCATGCAAAGCAATGGAGACACACGCAAGATAATGACGAAATGGACGTGATTGAAATGCAGATAAATTCATCTAAAAGCCCTTAATACCCACTTATATTGCACGCCATGGACGATTTTTTTACGCATGACACCTCTGCCAATTTTATTTTTAGATATAGATAGAAAAAATTTAAAAATTGAATAGGGTTATCTCGCTTGCTAATCATCTGGTCAAGCTTTATCCCTTAGACTACCCTAAATATAATGCAATGTTGGGAGCATCAAATGTCTAGCAAACAAATTATTGATATCGTGCTTCCCTTTAAAGAAACTTTTACACCCTTAAATGCAGGTGCTGTTGCAACCGTGGTAAGCGACCTTACTTATCACTCTATGCTTGATTGCGAAATGCATATTTATGGAAGACCCCTATCTTCTCCTAGTTTTCCGCAATTATCCTATTATCCGTTAAAACCGAAATGGCCTTTATTATTTGGAAACAATATTGGTATTGCTAGAAGCTATATAGCCAATCTTAATAGACGAGATATATCACCAGCGTTAATCGAAGTTCATGGCAGATGCCAGGTGGCCAGAATAATAGCTAAGATGCGCAAGGATTTAAAAGTTGCTCTTTTCCTGCATAATGATCCTCGCACAATGAATGGCGGAAAAACACGTGAAGAACGGCTGTGGCTAAGCAAAAATTTAGCCGGAATTTTCGCAAATTCAGCTTATATTAAAAATTGTTTCCTAGATGGGTTTAACCAACAAGAAATAGCAGAAACGCCAATATTTCTTACACCTCTTGGTGCTAATCGAACATTAACCCAAAAGCCCCTAAAGCAAAATGTAATTATTATAGCTTCCAGAATAGTACCTGAAAAAGGTATTTTGGAAGTGACAAAGGCATTATGTGACATATTACCTGAATTTCCAGAATGGAAAGTAAAGATTATAGGCGCAAAGCACTTTGCGAATCATTCTATGTCAGACTATGAAAAATCGGTAAGGCTGGCATTGAGCCCTTTAAAAAATCAGGCAGAAATGCTTGGATTTTTGCCCTTGGCAGAAGTTAATAAAGAACTTGCAGAAGCTGCTATTGCAATTGTTCCATCTGTTTGGCAGGAACCAGCATCTCGTGCCGTTCTAGAGGCATTAGCCAACGGATGTGCACTTATCACTACAAGAAGAGGCGGCATTCCAGAACGAGCTGAAGGCAGAGCAATTTTGATAGACAACCCAAATCACCAGAGTTTTTCGAATGCCCTTAAGTCGGTGATATCAGACCCAAATATACGGGCAAAATTGCAAGATGTTGCGTGGCAGGATTATCCCTTTGATTGTGCCAACATGGCACAACAAACAGACCAAGCAAGAAAGCACGCAATGGGGGTATGAAAACGCTATTTTCATCAAATATATAAAAATATAATCACTTCGCAATAATTCGAGATAAAGCCATATTAGCAATGATAACGGGGATGAGACCTACAATCACGATACAAAGTGCTGGAAATGCTGCCTTTTCTAACATCTCGTCCTTAGCAAACTGATATGTGATTGTTGAGAATGTATCAAAATCAAGTGGTCTTAGTAACAGAGTTAAGGGCAATTCTTTCATTATATCTACGAACAACAATAGACCTCCTGCAAGAATCGATGGCCAAAGATTAGGCATCAACACAGCAAAGACTGACGATGAAAAACTTTTCCCTAGCAGCTGACTTGCAGATATTAATTCCCTTGGCATTTGCTCAAGTCCAGAAGTGATAGCGCCATACCCTACGGCATTAAACCGCACTAAATAGGCAATTATCATAACAATCAAAGTTCCGCTTATTACTACCTGATTAGAATTGCTAATTATCAGAGATAATAACGACTGAATCATAGTATCTAGTTGCGCTGAAAAATATAATACGCCAATCGCTAAAATGGTTCCTGGAAATGCATAGCCTGTAGCTGATAATCTGGTAAAAAATTGTCCTGATTTGCGTAATTTATAAAAACTAATAATAGCCAGAAATGCTGCTATAACAATAATTAAACCCGCACTTAAAAAAGAGATTAATAAGGTATTTTTAAATGTCTGTTGTAAAAAATAAAAAGACTTTAAATCAGTTGCTTGGATAATGAATGACACTAAAATACCAACGGGGATGATAAATCCAATGATAATTGGCAGGATGCATATCATAAAACAGAAAATTTGTGCTTTTGGTGTGACCTTTATCCTTGGCATTCCCTTAAGTCCAGGCGCCTTATTTTCGAAAAGCCTGTTAGCACGCGCATAGCGTTCTGTTGCTAATAAGACTAAAATTAAGGCAAAGGCAAAGAGCGAAATTTGAGCAGCTGCTACAATATTATTCATACCAAGCCAAACATTAAAGATACCAAGCGTAAGCGTTTCTATGCCAAAATAATCAACTGTGCCAAAATCAGATACAACTTCCATTAACACAAGAGACAGGCTGGCAATAATAGCCGGTCTTGCCAATGGCACGGCAACCCCAAAAAATAAGGGCCTGCCGCACAAGTCTGCTGCTTCAAATAATGTGCGTGAAATTTGCTGAAATGTGGTTCTTACAAAAATATAAATATAAGGATATAAAACTGATGCCATCATTAGGATGGCTCCTGCATGCGTTCTTATATCAGGAAACCAGTAATCTTGCGGTGTTTGCCAACCAAATATTGACCGCAAATACGACTGCACAGGACCTGCATATTCTAAAAAATCTGTGTAGGTATAAGCTATTAAATAAGCTGGAATAGCGGCTGGTAACACCAGCATCCAACTTAGCGTCTTTCTACCCCAGAATTCATATCTAGAAATAATCCAGCCAGAAGAAACACCAAATAATAGTGCAAAAAACCCGACACCCCCCATCAAGATAATGGTATTCATAAAATATCTTGGTAAAACAGTTTGTTGAAGATGTGTTAATAAATCTTGATTATCCCCAAAAGAGACAAAAACAATATTAAACACAGGCATCAAAATAACCAGACTGCAAATAACGGCAGATAATTGCCAAATTACAGAAGCATAGCGTCTCATTCTTGGTTGAATATTGGTATTGTTATACATATAAGCGCTTTTTTTAACCGTTCTTATCCGCTGTTTAAAATGTGCCACTATTATAGCTATAGACTTAGCCTGATTTAACAAAAAACAGTCAATGCAAATACCCATGCCATAGCTAACAGTGATTTTCAATATCAATCTTATATTGATATTTTGCTACACCAGTGATAAAAATAAGAGGTAAAAATCTATGCATCATGATTTAAAATAAACACATACCTATTTTACGATTATACAAAATTTTTTAATTTAATAAAAATATAAGTGTTTTAAAAATAAATTTATTTTCCTAATCATTTCATCACTGGTCTTATATGAGCATTATCCCAAACACAAAGCCTCTTATAGAATCAGGCGCAAAAGACCAAACGCTGTTTAATCGTGAATTAAGCTGGCTTGCCTTTAATGAACGGGTGTTAGCGAATTCATTTGACACACATATTCCATTAGGAGAAAGGTTGCGCTTTGTAACTATTGCAGCCAATAACCTTGATGAATTCTATATGATTAGGCTAGCTGGCTTATTTCAGCTTAAAACGCGTGGTTTCAAAACACTGCCTGAGCAAAATACGGTATTAGAAAATTTAATATCACAAATTACTGATAGAGCAAAACAGTTAGATATTAGCCAACGTGAACAGCTCAACTTGATATTGAATGAATGCACAAATGCAGGTGTATTTTTAATAGAGGAAGCAGATTTATCACAAACAGAAATAGAGTGGCTGAAAAATTGGTATGAAGGGAATATACTCCCTTTATTAGCACCTACCACTCTTGACCCATCTCATCCATTTCCATTTATCCAAAATTACGGTAAAGGGGTGTTTTTTGAACTAAAATCGCCCATAGGCGAATCCATTAACTCTGTAATTCTCATTCCAGAAAACATTCAACGTTTTGTAAAGCTACCAAATACAAACAGTCGAATTGTTAGTATCGAAACCGTTATAAAAATGTTTATCAGCATTATTTACCCGCAACATTTGATTAAAAGTTCTGGGATGTTTAGATTATTGCGAGATTCTGAAATTGAAATTGATGATGAAGCAGATGATTTGATTAGACAGTTTGAGTCTGCTCTTCGTGCAAGAAGGCGGGGAAATGCAATAAATCTTTCAATTTCAGATGAACTATCAAATGATATTATTGCATATTTAGGTCGCGAAATGCATTTGCAGGATAATCAAATAACTATTTCATCTGGTCCAATTGGGATACCTGATTTTTTTAAATTTCTTAACTTTCTGGATTCATCGTTATTTTTCACTCCTTTTGAAGCTCGCTTTCCGCAACGTATCCTTGATTTTAAAGGTGATTGCTTTGCAGCAATACGAAATAAAGATATAATTGTTCATCATCCATATGAAAGTTTTGATGTCGTATTGCGTTTTCTGCAACAAGCTGCAGCAGACCCTCAAGTTCTAACAATTCGTCAAACATTATATAGAACCTCTGCAGATTCCCCCATAGTAAAAGCACTTGTTACAGCTGCAGAGACAGGCAAAACTGTTTCTGCGCTGATTGAAATTAAGGCTCGTTTCGATGAAGAAAATAATATTCAACTCGCAAGACGGCTAGAGCGCGCAGGGGTGCAAGTAGCTTATGGATTGGCGCATATGAAAATACATGCCAAATTATCCCTAGTGACAAGAAAGGAAGCAGGACAGCTTGTCTCTTATGCTCATTATGGAACAGGTAACTATCACCCAGTTACCGCAAAAATCTATACTGATTTATCTTATTTTACATGCAACCCAGCGATTTGCCGTGACGCTTGGCGTATCTTTAATTATCTAACTAGCCATATTAAACCAGAAAAACTAGAGAAGGTTATTATCTCACCATTTTCATCCTTCAACTGGTTTATCAAAAATATTGATTCTGAAATACAATCTGCAAAAGCTGGTAAACCGTCTGGGATTTGGATGAAGGCAAATTCGCTTGTAGATAAAGATATTATCCACAAATTATATGAAGCCTCTCAAGCAGGCGTTAAAATCCATTTGATTGTTCGTGGGATATGTTGTTTGCGTCCGCAAGTCAAAGGCCTATCTGAAAATATCACAGTTACCTCTATTATTGGCAGATTTTTAGAACATTCCAGAATATATATTTTTGCAAATGGGGGTAAATTTCTATCTCCAAAAAATACAGTTATTATGGCATCTGGTGATTTAATGCCTCGTAACTTATATCGACGTGTTGAAACATTCATTCCACTTGAGAATGAAACAGTCAGAGCACAAGTTTTAAAACAGGTGATAGTTGCATTACTTCAAGATACAAGTAATTGTTGGGAATTAATGTCTGATGGAAAATATATGAAAAAAGAAAAATCACAGGATAACTTTTCATCTCATACTTATTTTATGCAAAACCCAAGTTTGTCAGGTCTAGGCAGCCTTGCGGTTCCTAATAAATAACGGGTTTAAAGCGAATGTCCAAGGCTTCATCGCTTACCATAAACGCCACTGACCACATTGCGGTCATAGATATAGGTTCAAACTCTATCAGGCTAGTGATCTTTAAAACAATGGGGCGGTTTCCATTCCCATTATTTAATGAGCGAGTAACCTGCCGATTAGGAGAAGGACTTGAGACAGATAATCTCCTTCAGCCAAAAAGAATTAAAGCAGCACTCGAAACATTACAAAGATTTGATTCTATTCTGAAATCCTTGCCTAACTTATCTGTTAAAATCGTTGCCACAGCTGCTGCTAGACGCGCAAAAAATGCGGATGTGTTTTTAAAACCTGCGCAAGAAATACTTAACCATAAAATACAAGTTCTAGAGCAGCAGGAAGAAGCTCATCTGGTATCTATCGGACTATTATCAAATTTTAATATAAATGAGGGGCTGATTGCAGATTTAGGTGGTGGCAGTCTTGAGCTCGTACTCGTCAAAAATAGCAAAATGGTTCATTCTACGAGCTTGAACATTGGACATTTAAGTTACAAACCTTATTCCGAAATTATTCAAATGCTGGAGAATATCCCCTGGCTAAACAAAGCATCCGGGTTAGATTTATTTGGCGTTGGCGGAAGTTTCAGAGCATTAGGCTCTGCCTATATTTATAAAACCAAATACCCCCTCGGCATGTTACACGCGCTGACTATATCTAGAATGGCTATTAATTCGTTATTGAATGAAATTACTGCTGACCCTCCCAACCTTGAAGGAATTCCAGAAGGTAGACGATTTTCAATGGTAAAAGCGTCTGAAATAATTTCGTCTCTTATTTCTATTTCCAAGGTAAATACCTTAATCATCAGCGGAACTAGCATTAGAGATGGTATTATTGCTCAAGAGTTTTTAGAGCACCCTAATTTTACTAGCGACCAGAAAAAAGATCCCCTACATATTGCCTGTGCTGAAATAGCGGAAAATCGGCTTCGGTTTTCTTTAATAAATGAGAAATTATATAAATTTATAAAACCCTGTATTGAGTCTAGCACTGACTATATGGGGAATCTTAATGCTACTCGGCTTGTAAAAGCTGCCTGTTTATTATCAGAAATTTGCTGGGATGAAGAGCCATCTATGCGTGCGAACTTAGCATTTGAAAAAATAAATGCATTGCCAATTTACAGCTTATCCCACCCAGAACGTCTTTGGATCTCGTTAGCTATTTTTTATAGGTATAACGGCATTAAATCAATGACGGAAAAACCAATCTCGTCAGAATTTATTTTGACACATTCCCAACAGGAATATGCTTATTTTATAGGTCTTGGTCTTCGATTTGGTTTAATTTTCAGTGCTGGAATAAATGCAAATTTAGATAAAATTAAATTATATCTCAGAAAGCAAACACTTACCTGTGCAATAACAAAAAATGGTGCGCATTTATTTACCTCTCAAAATCAGCTCCGATTAAAAAGTTTTGCTGATATACTCTCTCTTAAAACGAAAATTATATATCAAAATTAGATAGGATTATGTGTCCTATTTACAAAAATGCATTCGTCTGATGATGCAAAAATATCTGACTTGCCTTCTGCCATGAATATCGCTCTGCATGGTCTCTTGCAACCTTACGAGGAATTTTTAATGCCTGATTAACGGCATCCCCTAAATCGTGCGATAAACAGCCTGCTTTAGAATCTCCTATTACATCAATTGGACCTGCCACTGGAAATGCCGCTACTGGAACACCGCAAGCAAGCGCTTCAAGTAACACAAGACCAAATGTATCTGTTAAACTAGGAAACACAAAAACATCTGCCTGGTTATAGATTTCAGGTAATTCTTTTTTTCTTTTTTCGCCAAGGAAAATTACATCCTGATAAGCTGATTTAAATTTTGCAAATGATGGACCATTTCCAACCACTATTTTCTTCCCCTTTAATTTTAGGGATAAGAATGCCTCGATATTTTTTTCAACAGCAACTCTGCCTACATATAAAAAGACAGGCTCTTTATTTTCTTTACGGTCCATCGAAGGTCTAAAAACATCTGTTTCCACACCTCTTGGCCAATATACTGGTTTGCCAATTTGGTAATGGTTTAATTCATCTATAATTGACTGTGTAGGGGCAAGTACAGCGTGAGAATATTTATGAAACCATCTCAAAAAAACATAGCTAAATGAGACTGGAATCCCTGTACGCGCTTTGACATAATCTGGGAATTTAGTATGAAATGCTGTTGTAAATTTTAGCTTGTTTTTGACTGCATAATTTCTAACAGCAATGCCAAGGGGTCCTTCTGTAGCAATATGAATAGCATCAAATTGCTCTTTTTTTAAAAAATCTTGCATTATTTTTCTTGGAAAAATATATAACCTAATTTCAGGATAAGTAGGACAAGGCACTGTCCTAAATCTATCTGGCGTTAACATGATGACATGGTGACCAAGCGCTTCAAGGCATGAAGTGGTGCAAATAATTGTATTAACCACCCCATTTACCTGCGGATACCAGGCATCTGACACCACTAGAATTTTCATTTAATCCTTCCCTTTTTATCTACACGTTTTCTTAAAATCTAAGCATTAGAACTCAACGTGATATTTGCGTGACCATATGACTTGTTAATTGCTAAATCAAGCAGTGCTACGTGCGGTTCTTATTATAATAATAATCCCAGCTACCATTATCAAAAAAATACCCATAATCTGGGATACCCCAAGAACCGTTGACCATAATACCCATCCCCAAAATGCAGCAAAAATTAAAAATCCATATTCATACACAGCCAAAAAGCTTGCTTCTTCTAGCTGATATGCTTTTGCTAGCATTGCAAGAGCAACCACACTAAGAATTGCCTGAATTGCAATCCAGAATAGAAATGATAAACCAACTGGCTCCCATCCCGTTAGAAAATAGGTCATGTCAGGTGATGTGTTCGCCAATTCCGGGAAAAACCACAATATACTTGCCATAACAGCGCCAACAATCCCGATGATAGATAAAAATGCCAAGGTTAGACTAAGTACAGATTCATCCCTGCAAAATTGACGTGTGCTTAAGGCAGCCATGGCATAAAACATACCAGACAATATGGGTAGTATCTGTAATAGATTAAAGTGTGATAGATCTGGCTGTAACAGGATATATACGCCAACGCTTCCTATCATCACGGCTAAAATTCTAAAAAATCCAACTCTAATACCAAAAATAATAACTGAAAAAATAAGTACAAATATAGGGGAGGAAAATAATCCAGCACCTGCCTCAGCAACTGAGAGAAAAGATAAAGCTCCAAAATAAGATAAAATGGCACAGCTTAAGAATAACGAGCGCAACAAAACAAACAAAGGGCGTTTTGGTTTCAAATCATGTCCTATGGATTTGGCGAAGACAAGAATAATAAACGCTGTCATTAAACTTCTTATTGCATGAAACTGCCATATACTGGATTGATCACTAATCAATAGGACTAAATTATCAGATAAGCCAAGCAAAAATACCGCCGACAACACTAATATCCCTGCCTGAACAGGACTTGGTAATAGTCTAAATGGGCGTTTTATAGGCTCTAAAAAATTCAACTTGCACGTCTCATCTGGCGCGGAGAGGACACCATAGTTGTCATCCAAAAACCTGCTTGTTCACCAGTAAGTACCTTTTCAACAACCCAAAGATAATCATATGAAATGCCGTCATTAGTTACAATTGATATCAAATACTGGCTGACAAGACCTGTGTCCTCAATTAAGTCAACTGAGTAGTTTTGTAATTCTAATAAAGGTGAATAGGCGGGAAGTTCAAATAACATTTTGAACCTTGGCAATGGGCCCGTTGCCTGCTTGTTAGCAGGATGAGCAAATGCCCATACTTGCTCAATACCCCGCTGAGGATCTCCTGATTGTAATCCGAGTAATTGAATTTCTATAACCTCCTGAGAGCTAAAAGCCGATGAAGGGGAAATTATATCTTGGGAAGTAGCTTGCTTCATCAGCAATATTACTACTAAACACATAATAAAGATGGGGAGTTTTTTTATCATTTCACCATTACTTAACTGTTACATCACACTAAATAAAAAAATTTAAAATATTCCTAGCTGCTTACTCTTTTTTTGTAAGTCCCAATCTTAAACCACATACAACAAGAACAAACCCTATGAAATGATATAGCTGCAAGGGCTCATTTAAGATCACTATAGCTAATATAACAGAAGCTATTGGTAACCAGTAAAAAAATAATCCTGTTCGTGTTATACCAAGGGTAACTACTGCAGACGTATAAAATTTATAGGCTAATAAAGCTGGGAAGATGACAATATAGGTCAGTCCCAAAACAGGGCCAAGAGTAAGGTTCATTCGATATCCAGCTTGATATTCTAATATCTGTAACGGAAATAATTCAACCGCCCCTATAATAAATAAAACCCATAAAAAAGACCATTGATTAACTTCTTTTGGTGCAAGGCGAATCAGTAATGAGAATATGCCATATATGAAAATAGCGCCAACCATTATCAAATCTCCTAAATTAAATGAGAGATTAAGCAAATTTGATAATTCTGCTTTGATTAACACAACCAACACGCCTATCGTCGCTATGGTCATACCAAGCATTTGAAGCCTTGTTATTTTTTCTTTGAAAACCAACCATTCAAGGGAACATAAAACAATTGGTAGGGTTGTCTGCAACAAACCAACATTGCTAACTGTGGTATAATTAAGCGCCCAATATTGAAGTGTATTATAAGCTCCAATACCTGTTGTTGCAATCCAAAATACAGGCCATCGATACGCCCAAATAATGGGTAAATCTTTCCTTAGTGGTGGTCTGAAAATACATAAAATTAAACAAGAGGCAATTACCCAGCGCCAGAAAGCATGTTGTAGTGGTGGCAAATCATCAGCAAACATTCTCGCAACAATCGAATTGCCAGCCCAAAAAGTCATCGTAAAAAACAAAAATATATAAGCAACTTTATCTGTTACACGCATTTATTTTTTCTTTTATTGTATGATTATCCATGAACTTAACACTACAAGCATTGCACCAATCCAAGCCCCAATTGCTGGTATTTTTTTTGTTTGAAACCATATGAATGGCAACATTAATACGGGACTAATGGCAACCAACATTGATACTTTTGCAACCTGTCCTGTCTCTAATGCTTTTAAAAACAGAGCTAATCCAAAACTTAAGCCAAAAAAACCATTGGCAATTACATGCCAATTTACACTCATCGGAGGCATTTTCCATGGCTTATTTTTTTTCTTTTGAAAGATAAACATAGCCCATAAAAAAATACCTGCTGCTACAACCCTAATTAAACTTGCCTGCAACGGATCTGTTCCTTGTTCCATTACTGGTCTTAGTAATAAAACGCCTGCTGCTTGTCCTATTGCTGCAAGCAATCCTGCGCCGACACCTAGCCAAAGTGGAGGCTTTGTTTTTTCCCAATCATGGGTGTTGGCTTGCAGGCTTCCATAAATAACTGCTAATATGATTCCAAAAAATCCAATTATAATTGCAATAATAATATTTAAAGTAAGGGCTTCATTTAATAATAGCCAAGCAAGAAAGGCAGCTAATGGGGCATTAAAGGCAAATAAAACACCTGTTCTTCTTGGACCTAAGCGCTCCATAGATATGAACAGAAAATAATCTCCCAATCCAACACCAATAATTCCAGATAAAATAATCCATCCCAAAGCGCTAGAAGAAACCTGCAAACTATTGCCAGATATCACTATCATTGCAAGCAACAGGATAGAAGCGACAATCATTCTAATCCTATTGAATTGAAGAGAGCCAAAATAAAGAGCTGGTTTGTGCCCAAATAATTGCGAGAATACCCAGCTTAATGATGCCGCAAGGGCAAAGAAGGCTGAGCTATCTATCATTAAGACACATATTTTAGTGCTTGCAGAATATCTTCATTTAAATCATCTTTATGCTCTAAACCAGCTGATAATCGTAAATGACCTTCTGTTATTCCTATAATTGCTCTTTCTTCTTCTGAGAGATTTTGATGAGTCGTTGTGGTTGGATGGGTAATTAGTGATTTTGCATCACCAAGGTTATTAGAAATTAAAATTAGGTTTAAGGCATTTAAAAATGCGAATGCATTCTCACGCCCTCCCATTAGTTCAAAAGCAACAATCGACCCAGCGCCAGACATCTGCCGGCAAGCCACCTCATAATCAGGGTGTGACGGTAATCCTGGATAAAAGATTTGTTTTATTTTCGGATGTGCTGATAAAGTTGCCGCAATAGAAGCTGCATTTTGCGTCTGACGTTCAACACGCACGGATAATGTTTCTAATGATTTAAGCATAATCCACGCATTAAAAGCACTAATTGTGGGACCTGTCTGTCGATAAAATGGCAAGAATTGCTCTGTCATAAAATCAGCATTACCAAGCACTGCACCAGCTAGTAATCTTCCCTGACCATCAATATGCTTAGTTGCAGAATAGGTAACAATATCAGCTCCTAATTGAAGTGGTTTCTGATATAAAGGGGTTGCAAACACGTTATCAACAATAACGTTTGCGCCTGCCTTTTTAGCCAAATTACACACTACCTCAAGGTCAATAATTTGAAGAAGAGGATTAGATGGCGTTTCCAGAAAAACTACTTTTGTTGCTACTGATAATGCGTATTCCCATTCATCAAGTTTCCCGCCATTAACAAATACAACTTCAATTCCCCAACCTGGAAGAATTTTTGCCAAAATAGCATAACACGCTCCAAATAAAGCCCTACTAGCAACCACTCTATCTCCTTTAGATAACTGGCACGCTAGCGCTGCAAAAACAGCTGCCATTCCAGTACCCGTTGCTCTGCAGGTTTCTGCACCTTCTAATTTGGCAAGTCGTTCTTCTAGCATACGAACCGTAGGGTTCCCATAACGCGAATATACGAAATTATCTGTCTCATCACGAAACGAGGCTGCTGCTTGTTCTGCGTTCTCATAGATAAAGCCTGAGGACATAAATAATGCCTCAGAAGTTTCATTATTATTACTTCTCGCCGTACCGGCATGAACTAGATTGGTATTTTGATGCCAGTCTTCATCTTTCATTTTCAACTTCCCATAGGGTTCATCATTGCTAGTTTTAAAGAATGTTATTTCTGTAAGATAGTTCTTGAAACTAATATGTTAAATAATCTTTTCTAACAATCACCAATTAAAATATTAAATCCAAATTCGATAGATCTAAGAACGTCTGTGTGGTTAAATTTGTGATTAATGCTCAAAGCTAGGCAACCAAGCACTAAAAATTAACCTCGCGGCGCGTGTTTTGCAAGAATACGTTGCAGCGTGCGACGATGCATTTTTAAGCGTCTGGCAGTTTCAGAGACATTTCTATTACATTGCTCGAAAATACGTTGTATATGTTCCCACCGCACCCTATCGGCTGACATTGGATCTTCTGGCGGCGGCGGTAATGGTTTGTTATAATCAATAAGCGCATTTTTAATTTGTTCTGCACTTGCTGGTTTTGGCAGATAATCTATCGCACCTATTTTCATAGCGGCAACAGCTGTAGCTATATTTCCAAATCCAGTTAACATAATAGCTCTGCATTTTGGAGCAGAAGACGCAAGTTTTTTAACAATAGTCAGCCCACTGCCATCTGCTAGCTTTAAATCTAAAACAGCATTATCGAATTTAATATTCATTATGGCTTGCTCTGCTTCTTCTATCGAGGCGACAGCAGTCACCTGAAACCCATAAGCTTCCATAGATTTTGTAAGTCTGCGCAAGAGCACTGTGTCATCATCTACGATTAATAACTTACCTAAACTCATTTTTTAAACCAAACTCTCAATTGGTATTTTCATTTCTACGGTCGCTCCATATGACTTTTGATTTCTAAAAACCGCACTACCGTTTAACTGTCTTACAAAAGATTGAACCAAAAATAAACCAAGACCACGATGTCCATCACGTCCAATACGAGCACTATTTTCAGGTTGACCAATATTAGCCAAAATGGACGGTGGGTACCCAGGTCCATCATCCATAATTTTTATGTATAGCATTTCGTTATCCCATGAAATATGAATTATAATTTTAGATTTGGCAAAATCATTGGCATTTTCCAATATGGCTTCTAATGCGTAGCTTAGCTCAGGCGTTTGGGCAATTTCCGGCTGCATTTCTGCTGAGCTATTTTCCACCTTCCATTTAATCTCAACAGTAAGAGATTCTGTCTGGTCAGCGAGCATGGTTTGCATTGCCATCACTGCAGGCATTAGAATATCAAGCTCGCGGTTTGTCTTCTTTGCATCTGAATCAAGTTCAGATAAAATTACCTGACATCTTTGTATTTCAGTTTTCAGAATTAATAAATCTTCTTCTTGAATAGAGCTGTATTTTAGGTGGTCAAGCAAATCATCACTAATTAGCTTAATAGTTGTAAGAGGAGAGCCAAGCTTATGCGCTGCTACAGTGGCAAGCGATCCTAATGCAATAACCTGTCGCTCTGATGCTAACATCAATTTCGTAGTTCCAAGCATTTCAAAGGTTTTTCTGCTTTTTGATGCTAACCAAAACACATAATATGCCATAAAAGTGGCTGATATAATCAAAGCTATCCATAATCCAAATTGATATAATGCAGGTACAACAAGTCCTGAATCTGACCAAGGTAATGGCAAATGATAGATGGTCAGTAGACTTGCACAAATAGTTACAACGACGACAAGAGTAATGGTTGAAAATACATCAAGAATGGCAGCTGATACTACCACAGGGGCAAGAAATAAAATTGAAAATGGATTTAATAAACCACCTGCAAAATACAATAACGCCGCTAGCTGTATTACATCAAAAGAAAGCACAATTAAAATAGGAATACGTGTTAATTGAAGGCCATGTCGGTTTAGAGATGTCTGCCATAAATTCAGCAGCAAACCAATGGCAATAATCCCTAGTAATGGTTCCAGCGGCAGGACAAATCCTAATCCAAAATGCACTAAAAGAACCGTTGCTAATTGTCCAGCAAGAGCAATCCAGCGAATAGTAATACTTACTCTTGGATCAATTAGATTATGTTCATTTTCCATAATAGAAGAAAGCAAACGATTAGCCATTATATGTCCAGATTTGATACTTTAAGTGCATTTTCCTGAATAAAATTACGTCTCTCTTCCACAGCCTCGCCCATCAAAGTTGAAAAAGCATTATCTGCTGTTTCTTCATCGCCCACTTGAACTTGCAGCAAGGTACGATTATCCGGATCTAGCGTTGTTTCCCAAAGTTGGCTTGGATTCATTTCTCCCAATCCTTTGTATCTGGCAATCTGAGCCCCTTTTTTTCCAACCGCAACAATATGTTCGCTAAACTGACACGGACCATTCATTTCAATTTCTGCATTTGGAGTTATGAATTTTACAGGTTTTTCAAAAACTTCTTGAAGCTCTGCTGTAAGTTTATCAAGTTCTCTTGCCTCAGCTGTATTAACTA
>JABJAN010000020.1 GCA_018666135.1 Alphaproteobacteria bacterium
AGCACAAATTGCAATGGATGCCTTGCGTGTGCCAGAACCAGATGCAGATGTAACCACTCTATCTGGGGGTGAAAAACGACGGGTTGCTCTATGTAAATTACTTCTTAGTGCGCCTGATATGTTGTTGTTAGATGAACCAACTAATCATCTAGATGCTGAATCAGTTGCATGGCTGCAACGCTTTTTGCATGATTTTCCTGGCACTGTTGTCACTATAACGCATGATAGATATTTCTTGGACGAAGTAGCTGGATGGATTCTTGAATTGGACCGTGGTCAAGGCTTTCCATATGAAGGGAATTATTCAGGCTGGTTAGAGCAAAAGCAAAAGCGTCTGGAAGTTGAGGGGCGCAAGGATGATGCGCGTGTACGATCTCTTTCAAGGGAACTTGATTGGGTTCGCTCTGCTCCGAAAGCAAGACAAGCAAAATCAAAGGCAAGACTGAATGCATATGAGAAAATGCTGGAAGAGCAGCAGTCCAATCGTGAAGATATAGCAAAAATTGTGATCCCAGCTGGTCCTAGATTAGGTGATGTGGTGATTGAAGCTGATAATCTAAGTAAAGCATTTGGAGATAAATTACTCGTTGATAATTTAGATTTCAGGCTTCCGCCAGGCGGTATTGTAGGCGTTATTGGACCTAACGGTGCAGGTAAAACCACTTTGTTCAGAATGTTGGTTGGGCAAGAAACGCCTGACCAAGGAAGCCTTAAGTTAGGAGATACAGTACAGCTTGGATATGTTGATCAATCAAGAGATGCACTAGATGATTCAAAAACAGTTTGGGAGGTTATCTCAGGCGGGCTTGATGAAATTGAGTTAGGTAAGCGCACCATGCCATCACGTGCATATGTAAGCTTATTTAATTTTAAAGGTGCAGATCAGCAGAAAAAAGTCTCGCAATTATCCGGTGGTGAGCGTAACCGTGTGCATCTATCTAAAATGCTTAAATCAGGTGCCAATGTACTTCTGCTCGATGAGCCAACCAATGATTTGGATGTAGATACTTTGCGTGCCTTAGAAGAAGCTTTGCTTGAATTTGCTGGTTGTGCTGTGGTAGTTAGCCACGATAGATGGTTTTTGGATAGAATCGCAACGCACATTCTTGCGTTTGAAGGTAATTCCCATGTTGAGTGGTTTGAAGGAAATTATGAGGCATATGAAGCAGATAAGAAACGCCGTCTTGGTTCTGATGCTGCTCAGCCATCTAGAATAAAATATAAACCAATTTCCAGAGGCTAACTCTATTGATTTAGTTGTTTTTCCATTGCTTCGATCAACGCTGAAAAGGCACCGCCATTCTTGCGGATGATCGCAATATTTTCCTGTTTTTGGGTTACCAGCATAGATATATTCTCAAACTCTATGTCTATTATTTTTGCTGTATCCATATTAGGTATTGAAATTCGCCATCTAATTGAGATTTCCTCAAACGAATTGCCAGGGGCATTTAGCTCTCCTAACACCAATACCATTTCTTCTCCTTTTGGAATTGACGAGGTAATGGTAAATTCAAAATCTGAAATATCCCCTATCTGTGACGAGGTGATGTTTGCTATTAGCTGGCAGAACAAGTCTGTATAGCGTATTTTTTCATCATCTGTTGCTGTTCGCCAATATGGACCTGTGGATGCTTTGGAAATAAGAATAGTATCAAAAAATCCATAAACCAGATTTAAAAATTGTTCTTTTTTTTGCTCAATTGAAACTGAATTTTTTTGTATGACTTTCAATTCACTAAGCAATTCAGTCACGATAGTTTCTGCATTTTCAATTTTTGAGGCAGAAGCAGGCAAGGTGCTACTCACTGAAAAAAGAAAAATAAAACAGACTAAAAATATGGATAATGTTCTGTAATTTCTCAACTCACCCCTCCTTATATAATCCTTCAAAAAGATCATCTGCTTCTGATGGACCAGCTTCAATTGACTGTAGCTGGCCAAATCGACTTTGATAATAGGCAGACCGTGCCTTAATATAAGAGTCTAAGCTATTATATTTCACACTATTGATTAAGTCAAAATTAGCCGCTCGCCAAGACACGGTTGATAAAACAGGCTGCATTAAATTTGCTTGTCTTATTGTTTCATCCTCAAAAATTGCATATGGATTTAACATCATATTTACTATTTGTGCGAATGCATGGCGGCTAGTTCGACTGCCTAATAATGGAAGCACAACATATGGTCCCTCGGAAACGCCGTAAACGGCAAATGTTTTGCCTAAATCCTGTTTAGATGGCGGTTCTTCCTCTGGAAGCAGATTTGCAAAACCGAATGTCAGAGCATTCACAGAAAAATGTAAGCTGGATAAAGCAAGATTCTCCCACTTGCCTTGTAATCCAGAATTTATTGCGGTATTTGGTAATCCAACCCAATTGATATGCCGGGAAATGGCTTCTTTGCCAAATTTAGGCACTATTTTGTTATAACCTGCGGCAACAGGTTCTAAAATTGCTGTATCTACTTTATCATTAAATGCGTATATTTTTCTATTTGTCGATTCAAATGGGTCTCTTTTGTCTGTTATTTGTTCTTGGTTTGTGCTAGTACAACCAGTGAAGACCAGACAAATAAATAATGCTGGGACAATAAAAGGCTTACATTTATTAAAAAAATCTATTTTCATATTATAGTAACCATATCGATTATGCTAAATTTTTGCTAGAACCAAATAGGCGTTGAACTAATTTTGCCTATATTTTTTGGAAAAAATGTCAAGTTGGTTTATTCTTAGGATTATTTTATAAAGAATTCATCTTAATCTATAATAATCATTTTAAGAGATAAACAGTTATAGATTCTCAAAGTACACATATTGTAACAGGCAAATTAGGAACGTATGAATCTAGAAAATAAAAATGAAATTATTGACTATTCAATGGAATTACCGTGGTTAAATGGATTGAATTCGGCACAACAAAATGCGGTAACAAGTTTAAATGGACCATTGCTTGTTCTCTCTGGAGCTGGAACTGGAAAAACACGCGTTTTAACCTCCAGGTTAGCACAATTAATCGCATCTAAAACAGCAAACCCATATAATATTTTGGCAGTTACCTTCACTAATAAAGCGGCACGTGAAATGCGCTTGCGTGCGGTTGAACTAGTTGGACCTATGGCAGAGCAAATAACCTTAGGGACCTTTCATTCTGTTGCTGCTCAGATGCTGCGCCGTCACGCAGAGCTGGTTGGATTGAAATCAAATTTTACCATTTTAGATAGTGATGACCAATTAAGATTAATTAAACAGATTATGGAAGCTGATGGTTTAGATTTAAAACGCTGGCCTCCAAGAATGATATTAGGTTTATTTAGCCGCTGGAAGGATAGAGGTCTTACAGCGGATAAAATTACTAAGTCTGAGGCTGGAGACGCAGCTCAGGGAAGGGCAACTGCCCTTTATAAGGTCTATCAGGAACGGTTGCTGGCTCTGAATGCAGCTGATTTTGGTGATTTGCTTTTACATATGCTTACCATTTTTAATCAGAACTCAGATATATTACAGAAATATCAAAAGCAGCTCACACATATAGTGGTGGATGAATATCAGGATACAAATATTGCTCAATATCTGTGGTTACGGCTATTATCTGCTACACATAGTAACTTGTGTTGTGTTGGTGATGATGATCAATCTATCTATGGTTGGAGAGGGGCTGAAGTTGGCAATATTCTCAAATTCGAGAAGGATTTTCCTGGCTCTAAAATTGTTCGATTAGAAGAAAATTATCGCTCTACGGGGCATATACTTGCTAGTGCATCAAAGCTTATTGCTAATAATGAAGGACGTTTAGGAAAATCGCTTTTTACTTCTGATTCTGATGGAGAAAAAATACGGGTAGCTGGATATTGGGACGGAAATGAGGAAGCAAGGAGTGTTTCCAGCCAAATAGAATTTCTACTAAAGGATGGTCAGCAGCTATATGATATGGCAGTTTTAGTGCGGGCTGGGTATCAAACACGCGAATTTGAAGAGCGCTTTATAGCAATTGGGCTTCCGTATCGTGTAGTGGGTACACGATTTTATGAGCGCGCAGAAATCAGAGATGCGCTTTGTTATTTAAGACTAGTATATCAACAATCTGATGATCTTGCATTTGAGAGAATAATCAACACACCGAAGCGTGGGTTAGGTGAAGCGTCTTTGCAAATGATATATCAACTAGCACGCGCTCAAAATAGTTCTTTATTCGCCGCAGCTTCAAGCCTGATTTTATCAGATGAGTTGAAAACGCAAGCAAAACGCTCGTTAGCTCAGTTCGTTGATAATATTGTAAGATGGCATTCCCAGCGCTCAAATTTGCCGCCAGCTGCATTGGCTGAGATGATATTAGAAGAATCTGGTTATACAACAATGTGGCAGATGCATAAATCACCAGATGCCCCTGGAAGATTAGAGAATTTAAAGGAACTTGTATCAGCGATTGGAGAATTTGACAGCTTATCTGGGTTTTTAGAACATATTTCTCTTGTAATGGATAATGAAACTCAAACAACAGACGGAGAAGTCACGCTAATGACCCTTCACGCTGCTAAGGGTTTGGAGTTTGATACAGTGTTTTTGCCAGGATGGGAGGAAGGTATTTTCCCAAGTCAACGCACTCTTGAAGAAAATGGGGGTGCTGGATTAGAAGAAGAACGCAGGCTTGCCTATGTGGGAATTACCCGTGCAAGACGGAATTTATTCATTAGTTTTGCTGCTAATAGACGCATTCATGGATTGTGGCAATCGGCTATTCCATCTCGTTTTATTGCAGAATTACCTCAAGAACATTTAATAGAGGACATGGCAAGAGGTCTTGCAATTGGACGTGTTGAACCAGTAATGATGGGACAGGCGGTATCTTGCGTTGGAAAGCCTGGATATGGTCCAGGGTGGCAGAGAATGGCGTCCAAGACAGCCATTCCCAATAGGGTAACTCCCAAAAGAGATGCTGGTGGTATTATTGACCAAGCAGCACACCTTTCATTTAATATTGGAGATCGAGTGTTTCATCAAAAATTCGGTATGGGGGACGTACTGAATGTAGAAAGTGACAAGCTTGATATTCAATTCGATAAGGCAGGCAGAAAAAAAGTAATATCTAGTTTTGTTAGCCATAAATAAAAAACCTACAGATAATTATGAAAGCAGATAGTAAATTGATGGCTCAGACATTTTGGGAATTGCAGGTCAAATGTACTGGACCAACAGCAGAGTTAGAGGCTGCTTTTGATTATGTGCTAGAAGCAAATGCTATCTCTATCGAAAAGCAGAATGACGCAAAAGAGATACATATTATAACGGCATTATTTAATATTATTCCAGATCAACAGCAAATTGATAGATGTCTCAAGAGATGTGAGCTTGCTACTATTTTATCTGTTCAAATAGAAGAGCTTCCCCCTATTGATTGGGTGCAGGCAAATAGAAGTGATTTTCCAGCTTTTACTATCGGTAAATTTTGGATATATGGCAGTCATATTCAAACTAACTCTCCTGCTGGATTAATTCCCCTATGTGTTGATGCAGCGCAGGCATTTGGGTCTGGCACCCACGCAACAACCAAGGGATGTATATTAGCTATAGAAAGAAATGCTCGAAAAAAAACAAGTGTAAAACGGATTTTGGATCTTGGTTGTGGTAGTGGCATTTTATCAATGGCTGCAAAATCTATTCATCGTAATGCCAGTATTGTGGCAGCAGATAATGATAAGATTTCTGTGCAGACAACAGCAAAAAACTGGCAATTAAATCAATTTATAGGCACACATTTTCAGGCTGTTCATTCCGATGGATTTTCGCATACCACACTTCGTAAAAAGCCAAATTTTGATTTAATTATTGCTAATATTTTAGCCCGACCATTACGTATCTTGGCACCTTTGATTGCTAAAAATCTGGCAGAAAATGGGACTGTAATTCTCTCAGGATTACTAACAGAGCAGGTGCGCGATATACGTGCAATATATAGGCATCATCATTTATGTGTAAAAGAACATATTAAAATCGCAGAATGGTCTACGCTTTTATTAACACCAAAACCTATTCTGCCAAAAAGGTAGCACTTAGATGGCAATACAAACACCATTAGAAAAGCTGACTGCTCTTCGGATGAAATTGGAAGAAAATCAGCTGGATGGATTGCTTGTCCAAAGAGCAGATTTATTTCAAGGAGAAGAGGTAAGGGCGTGTGACGAGAGGCTCGCATTTATTAGTGGTTTTACAGGGTCAGCAGGTTATGCGCTTATCTTGAAGGATACAGCGGCAATCTTTTCAGACCAGCGTTATAGTTTGCAAATGAAGAATCAGACAGATCAAAAATATTGGCAATGTTATGATAGTATAACACAAACTATCAAGGATGTGATTTGTGAAATTGCTGACTGGCAAGATGAAATCACTCTTGGATATGATGGTTGGACAATGACTGTTAGTCAGGTTGAAAAATTACCTAAAATGATAGATGGTCATATAGTTAGGTGGATTGCATTAAAGACCTCATTGATAGATCAGATCTGGAATGATAGACCCGCAAAAAACTCGGTTCAATATTGGTATATGTCTGACCAACTCGCTGGACAGACAGCACAACAAAAAATCTCCTCTCTTTATGAAGCGCAAGGCAGAGGTGCTATTTTAGTAAGCAGTGTTATTAGCGCTAATTGGCTATTAAATATACGCGGTAATGCATTATCTCATACGCCTATTTTCCACACTATGTTGCTTGTTCTCTCGTGCAATAGGATAATGATACTTTGCGAAGATTTTCCAGAACCGTTTTTTCAAATAGATGGTTTGCAAATTGAATATCGACATTTTAGTCAACTATCTGAAATAGCTGGCGATCTTTTAGATGGAAAACTGCAAATTGATAAAATGTCATGTCCTAAAGCTTTGTTTGATAATTTAAATCAGCAATCGATAAACATTGATTTTAAGTCTAATGTGGTTCTGCATAGTAAAGCGCAAAAAAATACAGCCGAATTAGAAGGTATGAGAAAAGCACATATTCAAGATGCAATTGCATTTTGTCATTTTTGGCATTGGTTTGAGGATATCTATGATACCAAAATAATGTCTGAGAGCGAGCTAGCAACTTACTTGTCAGATTTTAGGGCGCGACAAGAAGCATATATCTGTGACTCCTTCCCAGCAATAACGGGGTTTAATGGTAATGGGGCAATTATTCATTATAGAGCAAAAAAAGGTGAAGATTTAGATATTATAAAGCCAGGGGTTTTATTGATTGACTCAGGCGCACATTATCAATTTGGCACAACAGATATCACCAGATGTTTTGCTATTGGTACACCCTCAAAAGAAGCTGTAAGCGCCAATAGCCTAGTGCTTGGCGCGCATTTAACATTATCAAACACACTCTTCCCTAAAGGTACAACAGGGGCTCATCTGGATGCAATTTGTCGCAGTCAATTGTGGAACAATAAGATGGATTACGGTCATGGAACAGGGCATGGTGTTGGTCATGTATTAAGCGTGCATGAAGCACCTGCCTCACTCTCTAAACATAGTAATCATCCTATATTAGAGGGAATGGTTTTATCAAATGAGCCTGGGTATTATGAGCCAGGGAAATTTGGAATAAGGCAAGAAAATTTACTTCATATTATTGCGGTATCTGATGGTTTTCTTGGTTTTGAAAATCTTACATTTGTACCATTTGATAAGAACCTAATTGATAAAACACTACTAAGCTCCTCTCAGCTACAAGCATTAGACAAGTATCATGAAGAAGTTTTTAATCACATAAGCCAGCATCTGCCAAAAAATCTTCAAAAATGGCTTGAGGTGAAATGCCAACCATTATGACACCAATGAAATCCACTCATTTTCGCTTAATATCTTAATACCAAGGTCAGTTGCTTTTTGTGCTTTACTGCCAGCATCTGTACCAACCACTACGTAATCTGTTTTCTTAGAGACAGAACCTGCTACTTTTGCACCCATTCGTTCTGCTTGAGCTTTGGCCTCTGCCCTTGATAGCTGAGTTAATGTACCTGTGAAAACAATTATACTACCGCTAATGACAGAGTTCGATTGAGGTTGCTCTGGCGGTATTGGTATGATTTCTTCTAATAGGTATTTGACCAAATTTTGATTGTGTGTTTGGCAGAAAAAATCAATTAAATCCTTGGCAACTGACTCTCCAATTTGTGCAATATTGATAAGGTCTTGATAAGCAGGGTGATTTATGTCTTGTGCATTGATACACGCCTCTTGAAGAGAGTGCAGAGATTGAAAACTATGTGCTAGTAATTTGGCAGTTGCAATTCCTATTTGGCGTATGCCAAGTGCAAAAATGACTCGTTCTAAGCCTATTCTGCGTCTTGAGTTAATCGCATCAATTAGGTTATTGGCTGATTTTTCTCCCATTCTGTCAAGAGCCGCAATTTCTTCTTTCTTTGATGTTAGAAGAAATATATCTGAGGGGTGTTTGAGCCAGCCCAATTCATCAAAAAGCTCGATTTGCTTGGTGCCTAAACCTTCAATATCAAATGCATCTCTGCTTACAAAGTGAATTAAGCGCTCTACCGACTGGGCATGGCAATCAAATCCGCCTGTGCATCTCCTAACGGCTTCTCCTTCTGGTCGTATGGCAGGATATCCGCAAACAGGGCATACATCTGGAAAATGAAAAATAGTCTCATTTCCAGTTCTTTTTTCTGGCAGACTAGCGACGATTTGCGGAATAACATCTCCTGCCCGTTGCAGAATTACCATGTCCCCAATTCGAATATCTTTGCGACGAATTTCATCTTCGTTATGTAGGGTGGCATTTGATACAACAACGCCGCCAACTGTTAATGGTTGCAGCCTTGCAACAGGGGTAAGGGCGCCAGTTCTTCCAATTTGAATATCGATATCTACTAGCCGTGTTTCTGCTTGTTCTGCAGGAAATTTATGGGCAATTGCCCATCGCGGAGATCTGCTTATTTGACCAAGCCTCATTTGCCAGTCTAGCCTATCTATTTTATAGACCACCCCATCAATATCATATTCAAGGTTGCCTCTTGAAGCGCCAATAGCTTGATATGCGGCATATAATTCCTGGCTAGAAATACATTGGGTAGTCATCGGATTTACACTAAATCCGAGGGTGCTTAATTGAGATAAAAACCCACTATGGGTATCTGATAGTGGCTGTGATAATGCACCAGCTGCATACGCAAAAAAATGCAAGGATCTCTGGCGCGTGATAGATACATCCTTTTGTCTTAAGGACCCTGCTGCGGCATTTCTTGGATTTGCAAAAACTTTCTTACCCGCGGCTTCCTGTGCATTATTTAGAGCAAGAAAATCACTTTTATTCATATAAATCTCACCTCGCACTTCACATATTTCTGGCGCAGATTTAGGCAGAATATGCGGAATATCAGATATTGTTTTTATATTTTCAGTAACATCTTCTCCAGTTGTCCCATCTCCCCTAGTTGCAGCGGTAACTAATTTTCCATCTTCATAACGAAGTGAAATTGATAATCCGTCGATTTTTGGCTCTGCTACAAAGCCAATTTCGGTTGTTTCTGGTAGATTGAGAAATCGATATATACGCTGAATAAATTGACCAATTTCTTCAGGTTCAAAGATATTAGATAATGACAGCATAGGGCGAGCATGGGAAATCTTGGCAAATACGTCAGAAGGAGCGCTACCTATTTTTAAACGTCGACTATTATCTGATTTAAGAGATGGAAAAGCTTCTTCTAGGGCAAGACTTAACCGCACCAATTTATCATAATCGGCATCGGAAATAATTGGCTCATCTCGTTCGTGATAAGCAATATCATGTTCTGTAATTTGGGCGTTTAGCGCATCTAGAGTGATTTTTGCTTGGTCAGCTGATAATGATTTTAATTCTTCAGAAGTAAGGTGTGCAAAAGACTGATGTGAAGCCATTCTGATATTATCCTTGCGATTCAATTAGGGTGCGAGCAGCCATTCTTGCCGCATCCGTTATTTGTTCTCCTGCAAGCATTCTGGCGACTTCTTCTATATGTCCATCAGCGCTTAGTAAATTAGTCTGGCTGATAACGGTATCATTGACTGATAATTTACTTATTTTGAAATGGTTTTCCCCTTTAGCTGCCACTTGCGGTGAATGGGTAATTACCAACGTCTGAGTGGATTGTCCAAGAGCGCTAAGACGTGAGCCAACAGCTGCTGCAACAGCGCCTCCAACACCAGAATCTACCTCGTCAAAAATAAGCGATTTATCTGGTTCTCCCTCAGATAAAACAACTTTAAGTGCGAGCAGAAAACGGGCTAACTCACCACCAGATGCAATCTTATCAATGGTTCCCATAGATTGTCCTGGATTGGTTTTCGCTTCAAATCGCACCTTATCAATCCCGTCTATATTCCATTTTTCTGCAGGTAGTAGGCGTATATCTGTTTTAAATTCAGCAGTTTCAAGCTTAAGAACAGGAAGTTGTTGCATGACCTGTTGGTCTAATTTTAACGCTGCTATTTTTCGTGATTCACTTAGTCCCTTGGCACACTCCACGAAATTTTTATAGGTCTCATCTCGGTACAGGCGTAATTGTGCTATTTCACCTGTTTCATCATCAAGACGCGTTAATTTTTCTTGAAAGCTGTGATATAAATCTTCAAGATCGTCAGGGGTGCAATCATGTTTTCTTGCCTGCACTCGAAGTAAATGAAGTCTCTCATCTATATCTTCTAGTCGTGCAGGGTCCCCATCTAATTTTTCTGCGGCATCGCGGAGGTCGATCTCGATTTCATTTAAAGCGAAAATAATTTGCTGCAGTCTTTCAATAGTGGGGCTTACTAGGTTGCCGCTTAACGGGTCAATTTTATCTAGCTGGGCACTAACACTACCTATTTTATTAATAATACCTTCATCATTATTTAAAATTTCATGAGATGACTGTAAGGTCTGAATAATCCTATTGGCATTTGCATGGATATTTCGTTCTGCCAAAAGTTCAGTTTCTTCTGCTTTTTTGGGCGCTAGCAAATCTAATTCATTTAATGACTCTCTTAGCCAGTTTTCTTCTTCTCTTGCTTTTGTAAAAATAGCTTCAGCTGAGGCAAATTCATTTTCAGCTTGGCGCCAAGCCATATGAGCCTTATTTGTGTTTTGAAGCAGGTGTGAATGTCCGGCAATACGGTCTAGCAAAGTAAGGTGAGTATCTGTATCAAGAAGACCGCGCCCTTCAAATTGTCCTTGAATTTCAATAAGCAAGTCACCACATTTTCGAAGCAATGCAACAGATACAGGCTCATCGTTAATACTAGCAGGTGATCTGTCTTGTCGTAATTGGCGTTTTAAAATAAGTTCCGTTTGAAGGGGTATGCCAGCTTCATTAAGTATTTGGCGTACAGCGTGTTCTTGTGGGATTTGAAAACACGCGGTGACTTGTGCTGATATCTCTCCATGGCGCACTAATGAAAAATCTGCTCTACTTCCTAGTGCTAGTCCAAGGGCGTCAAGCAGAATAGACTTTCCTGCGCCTGTTTCGCCTGTAAGAACCGTAAGCCCTGAGCTAAATTCAAGATCGAGTTTTTCAATCAAAACAATATTTCGGATGCTAAGTTGAACTAGCATAAGGTTACTTAAATATATTTATTCTGTTAAACATCCGGCCAACAAAGCCGCTGTTTTCTGAAGTGGTACTATCATCAGAAATAATGCCCATCACAGATTCTGCTTTTTTTGTCCAAGAGGATACAGGAAAATTATATTGCGCCACTTTCAGGGTTCTCTCTGCTTCTTCTCGCAGATTCATTGCATTATACGTGACCGTAAGTCGATACAAAGCCTCTGGTACTTGATTTGAAGTCTGATAGTTATCAGTTACTTTTTGAAATCGATTAATTGCAGCAGACATATATCCCTGTCTTAAATAAAATCGGCCAACAGCCATTTCCTTGCCAGCAAGATTTGAGCTTGCAAGGTCAAGTTTTAGCTGGCTGTCTTGTGCGTAGGTGCCATTCGGAAAACGACGCAGTAGTTCTTGGAAGGCATCCATAGAACGTTGTGTCATCGCAGCATCTCTTTCTACATCTACTATTTGCTGATAATAACATAAACCACGCAGGTAATAGGCATATTCTACATCCTCATGCGCTGGATATAACTCAATAAACCGCTCCAGAGATACCAAAGCACGAGAATAATCATTAGCTTCATAATAAGCCCAAGCTGCCATAATTTGTGCCTTTACAGCCCAGCTAGAATAGGGGTGTTGGCGCTCAACCTCCTCAAAAAGAGAGGCGGCTTCTTTTGGATTTCCAGAATATACAGAATCCAATGCGTCATTATATAAAGAGTCGACTGGCAATTCGACTTGGTTAAGTTGTTCTGAGTTTTTACTAGAACTGCAGGCAGACATAAACAAGATTATTGCTAATAATACTGAAAATACAGTGGTATAATGCTGATTATTGTGCGTCATCTTTTATCCTTAATCGATATAATGCATAATGGTTTTTAAAATTATTATCATTTATTTACGGTAGCAAATAAAAATATCTTAAGAAAATAATACCATTGTGCGGCGTAAACTTCTAGCCACTTTAAGCAAAGAAAAATTTATCGAAAATTAAGCAGAAACGGCAGCAGCAATCTTTGGAAACTGAACATAACCACCAGCGCGCGGTGTATCCTCAGTATAGGTTCTGATTTCATAAGATGACTTATCTGCAAGTAACATCTTCATTAGGCTTACAGTCAAAGCATGACCTGGTTTAAATGCTTTTATTTTTCCAGAAACCAGCATTCCGCTGAGAAATAAATCACCTAAACAATCAAGAACTTTATGGTTAACACATTCATTTTCCATGCG
>JABJAN010000021.1 GCA_018666135.1 Alphaproteobacteria bacterium
GAAAGTAAGCCAGAAAGTAAGCCGGCAGGTCAATCTTCACAGGCACAAGACCTATCCCCTGCAGTGCGCAGACTAGTAGAAGAAAATAAATTGGATGCAAGCGCTATTCCAGCATCTGGTAAAGATGGAAGATTAACAAAAGGCGATATTTTAGCATTTCTGGACAATAGTAATCAATCAGCCCCACTTGCGAACACTGCTGCAAAAACCGCTGCGCCTCTAACTCAGGCAACACCAGCTGCAGTTGCCCCGAGAGCTGATAAGCCTCGTGAGGAGCGGGTGCCAATGTCTCGTTTGCGTAAGGTCATTGCGCAACGCTTAAAAGAAGCACAAAACACAGCGGCAATGCTAACAACCTTTAATGAGGTGGATATGAGCGCTGTAATGGCTTTGCGCTCTGAATATAAGGATAGCTTTGAGAAAAATCATAATGCTCGTCTTGGTTTTATGGGCTTTTTTGTTAAAGCATGTATCGCAGGGTTACATGAATTTCCAGCAGTCAATGCCGAAATCCATGGCGAAGATATTATATATAAGGATTATTATAATATTGGTGTGGCAGTTGGTACACCGCAAGGACTTGTCGTGCCAGTGGTAAAAGATGCGCAGGATTTATCTATTGCAGATATAGAAACGACTGTTGCAGGCTATGGTCTTAAAGCACGTGATGGCGGTCTGTTACCCTCCGATATGTCAGGAGGTACCTTCACTATTTCTAATGGCGGTGTTTATGGCTCATTGATGTCTACGCCAATCTTAAACACGCCGCAAAGTGCTATATTAGGAATGCATAAAATTCAGAAACGACCTGTTGCTGTTGGTGATCAAATTGTAATACGTCCTATGATGTATCTAGCATTATCCTATGACCATAGAATCATTGATGGCAGAGAAGCAGTTTCATTCCTAGTTAGAGTAAAAGAATCAATTGAAGATCCAAGAAGGTTACTTTTAAATATCTAATTAAGCTTTATAATTAAGATTATGGTTGTGATAAAAACCTCTGAGATAAAAATAAATAACATTTGTAAAAAAAGGTAAAAGAAAATGGCAGCGCAAAACTATGATCTAATTGTGATTGGTGCTGGACCAGGTGGATATGTTGCAGCAATAAGAGCAGCACAGCTTGGAATGAATGTTGCGTGCATTGAAAAAAGAGAAACCTTAGGCGGAACTTGCTTGAATGTAGGGTGTATCCCGTCAAAGGCGCTATTAAACGCATCTGAAAAATATGCTGAAGCTAAGCAAAATCATTTATCTGGATTAGGCATTGGTTTTAGTGATGTAAAATTAGACCTTAAAAAAATGTTGCAACATAAATCAGATATTGTCTCAGGTCTTACGACAGGCATAAGCCAGCTATTTGCAAAAAATAAAATAACCCATTTGATAGGGGCAGCTGAAATTAAGTCACAAGGTTCAGTTACAATAACCAGCGGCCGCGATAAAGGTGTTTTTAAAGCTGAAAAAATTCTGATTGCTACAGGCTCGTCACCTACTAGTCTTTCATCATTGGTCATTGATGAAAAACAGATAGTGTCATCAACAGGTGCATTGGAGTTACCTTCAGTACCTAAAAAACTTATTGTTGTAGGTGCAGGTTATATTGGTCTTGAAATGGGCACAGTATGGTCTCGCCTTGGTGCAGAAGTTGAAGTAGTTGATTTTCTGCCTCGGATATTGCCAGGTATGGACTCTGAAATAGCGTCAAAATTTAAATCTATTCTAGAGAAGCAGGGAATAAAATTCCATCTTGGAAAAGGAGTTAAAGAGGCAGTTAAAACTAAATCATCTGTTACTCTTACGTTGCTTGATAGTCAAACAGAAGAAGAGAGCAAACTTACCTGTGATGTTGCATTGGTAGCGGTAGGTCGCAAGCCATATATTGATGGTCTTGGTCTTGAAAAAATAGGTGTTCAACTTACCGAAAAAGGTCAAATACAAGTTGATAATGCTTTTCAAACAAATATCGCGGGTATCTATGCTATTGGTGATGTAATTGAAGGACCAATGCTTGCGCATAAAGCAGAAGAAGATGGGGTTGCAGCTGTTGAGATTATGGCAGGTCATGCAGGTCATGTTGATTATGCATTTGTGCCTGGAATAGTATATACTGCGCCAGAGGTAGCAACTATTGGGAAAACAGAAGAGCAACTCAAAGAAGCAGGTATTTCCTATAGTAAAGGCGTTTTTCCGTTCCTTGCCAATAGCCGTGCAAGAGCAACTGGGCATACAGATGGTATGGTAAAATTACTTGCAGATAAAAAGACAGATAAGCTTCTTGGGGCGCATATTATTGGTCATGAAGCAGGAACCATCATTCATGAAATTGCTATTGCTATGTCCTTTGGCTCGTCTGCTGAAGATGTTGCAAGAACCTGTCATGGACACCCTACAATGAACGAAGCAGTAAAAGAAGCTGCTTTGGTAATTGGAACAGGTGCTATTCACATCTGATTAGAAAATTAAAATAGGTTCTCTAACTGTTTGGTATAGCAAATACTATAATTTATCTGCTCTTGGATGTGTTTGCTGGTGAATATCTTTAAGTCTTTGAGTATCTATATGAGTGTAACGCTGGGTGGTTGATAGACTGGCATGACCAAGCAACTCCTGTATTGCCCTCAAATCACCACCAGCTGACAATAGGTGCGTTGCAAATGCGTGTCGCAATGTGTGCGGGGTTGTTTCAGCTGGAAGATTAGCAGAGATACGTAACTTCTCAACCATTCTTTGAACAGCTCTTGGACCAAGTGGGTGCCCTCTTTTTGACATAAAGATTGGCATATTATCCTCTAGTTTAAACGGACAGCTTTGCAGTGCTGTTTGCAGTTGTTCGGCAACAATTGGAAGTACGGGGACTTCTCTGATTTTATTGCCTTTTCCTGTTATTCGTAGCCAGTTAGGGTCTGCTAAATGGACAGGGGTTAGGCTCAGCGTTTCTGCTAATCGAAGACCGCATCCATACATGAGATATAATATTGCGGTATCTCTATTATTCTCCCATTCTGCTCCAGATCGTTTACTTAGTAATTCTAGCATCATAGATGCATCAGCCTCACTCATCGATTTAGGCAGCGACAAAGGAATTTTAGGGGCTTTCATCCAACTTAAATCTACTATGTCTAAAATAGAGTGGCGATGGCAAAAGCGGGTAAAACTGCGCAATGCTGATACACGACGTGCAATAGTTGTCTTTGCACAGCCAGAACCATACATCTCGGCAAGCCATATTCGAAAAAGGGCTCTATTTGGGCTAAGCTCAATTTCATTTTGCTTAGAAAGGCACTTTATATAATCTGCTAAATCACGGCTATAAGCGTCAATTGTATGAGATTGATAATGTTTAATAGAGGTAAGCCAGCTTAACCAGCTTTGAACATGGACAGTAATCTTCTTAATTATCTGCTCATTCTGGCTCATTACTTATTCTTTAGCGTTAAGTTTCAGAAGCATTAGTAGGCAGGTTCCAATGATTTCTGATAAATTTGATAAAATTGTATCTGCTTGATTTGGCGCAAAACTATTTTTGTTACGTCCTGCCAATAAAAGAGCAGAACCAGCAATGGGGGCAGGTAAATTGTCTGGTAATGTTACCACAGCAATTGAGGCTATTGGCGCAGAAAATAAAGCTAAGCCTGATTTTGGGGGTGGCCCAAGATAGACTGATTGCGCACGGCAGATTGTCGAAATTTCTGCTTCAGGCAAAACAAGAAAGCCATATGTTTCTGCATCTGAAATTGCATTTTCCTGTGGCATAAGAAGACGTGCGCCAGCTACACCAAATATCACAGGTAATGTTTCATCAAGCATCTCCGAAAATTCTAATAGATTCTGACACCTAATAAAGCCAATAGTAGCATTATGAAGCCGTTGCCATCTTTTAGTATTATCTTCTGCAAGATCAATTAGGGATAAATTTTTGCGTGATAATATCCGTGCTTCTTCGCGCGCCTGTTGCGCAATTTTACCAGTTACATCTATAATATTTTCATCTAAATAATGGTCATCTGTTTCTGATAATTGGTCAGTTTTTTGTGCTTGAGCTGATTGGTTCAGACTAGCGATATTCTGTTCGGCGATATATTGTTTCAAGAAAGCTGGGTTACTATCAAGAAACATTGACACATTATCTTTATCAAGTGGAAACTCATTCATAATGATGTCCCCTTCAGATTGAAATTAGCATATTATAAAATTGACTGCCCAGTGGTCTTCCAGTCAGTCATGAAATCAGCCAGCCCTTTATCAGTAAGAGGATGCTTGAACATTTGTGATAATATTTTAGGAGGGATGGTGGCAACATCAGCGCCTATAATGGCAGCATCAACAACATCTTGCACACTTCTTACTGATGCAACTAATATTTCTGTTGAAAAGTCATAATTTGCGTAAATTTCTGCAATCTCGCTTATGAGATTCATGCCATCTGAACAGATGTCGTCTAATCTTCCTACAAAAGGCGAGATAAAGCTCGCACCTGCCTTTGCCGCAAGCAACGCCTGGGCTGCCGAAAAACATAATGTTACATTAACCATAATATCATCTGCACTAAGACTAGCGCATGCTCGAAGACCATCTTCGGTTAGGGGAAGTTTAACAGTTACATTGCTTGAAATATTAGCAAGCTTACGACCCTCTTGCATCATTCCGTCATAATCTGTCGCTGTAACCTCAGCACTCACAGGACCAGAAACAATTGCACATATTTCCTCAATTGTTTGAATAATATTACGCCCAGATTTAGCAATAAGAGAAGGATTTGTTGTGATCCCATCTACCATCCCAGTCCTATTCAGATCGGTAATTTCACTAATATCAGCTGTATCTAAAAATAATTTCATGTCAGATTCCTAAGAAGTTAACTTATGTACACTAGATTTTGCAGTCTTAACATATTTAGTCTACTGTTTTGTTGCATAGGCTTGCAACTGGAAATCTAATGCGGACGCAAAATATGGCTTTGATACAAAATACCAAACATGAAAATGTACCAGCCCTGATTGCAAAAGTTAGGGTGTCCGTGCCTATACCCCAGTTGAATTCAAAAAATCTCAAAAATGAATTTGATTATCTAGTCACAGATTCTATGAGTGTTCAAAAAGGAAGTGTCGTTCAGGTATCTTTTGCTAATCGAATTATATGGGGTATTGTCTATGAATGCAGCCACACCACTGAAATTGAACAGGCAAAATTAAAACCTATTTTATCTGTTAGTCAAGTACCTCCTATTGATTCTGTTAGCCTTAAATTTTTGGAACAGGTTAGTGAATGGACGATGGCGCCATTTGGTCAAGTATTGCGCATGATGCTCTGTGTCCCTAACGCATTGAGCAAGGATTCGCCAGTATTTGGCTACACAGTTTCTTCGTCACAAGGGCATTCAAAGCAGCTATCGAAAGCTAGGCAAAAGGTTATCTCTTGGTGTCAGAGTAATCCACCTGTTTCAGCAAGCCTGATTGCCAAAGAAACAGGCGTTAGCAGTAGTACGATAAATAGTATGTTAAAAGCGGGACTACTTGAGAAGTTAGAAATTACATCTGAGTTGATACAAAATAAACAAAGCGTATCATTCAGTTTAAGAAAAGCCATAGAAGCCGCCAGTAAAATAAAGCTAAGTGAGGAACAAGCCCTAGCTGCCAATAAAATGGCTGCGGATAATAACAGATTTAATGTTTCCTTGCTTGATGGGGTCACTGGCTCTGGAAAAACAGAAGTTTATTTTGATGTAGTCAAGCGGCAGATATTAGAAGGGCATCAGAATTTAATTTTACTGCCTGAAATAGCGCTCACAGCAAGTTGGGTTAATCGGTTTAAGAAGTGGTTTGGATTCACGCCTTATATTTGGCATTCTGGTATTTCAATGAGTCACAAAAAGCGAATTTGGCGTGAGATTAATGCGGGTTTTCCAGCGGTTGTTGTGGGGGCGCGATCTGCGCTTTTTCTCCCCTTTTCAAATTTAGGGGTAATTGTCGTCGATGAAGAGCATGATGCAGGCTATAAACAAGAAGACCAAGTAATCTATCATGCCCGAGATATGGCGATTCTTCGGGCAAAGCACGCCAAGTGTCCGGTCATTCTTGCTACTGCAACCCCCTCGCTTGAGAGTTGGACAAACGCGCAACTTGGCAGATATCAGCACATCATGCTTGAGAATAGATATGGTGCTGCAACTATGCCAGATATTCAAACAATTGACTTACGCAAGTTTAGACCACCATCTGGAAAATGGATGAGTGCGCTTCTATTAGCAGAGATAGAAGAGCGTCTGAAATCACAGCAGCAAATATTATTATACCTTAATAGAAGAGGCTACGCACCATTAGCAGTATGCAGTGATTGTGGTGTTAAACAAAGTTGCCACCAATGTGATAGCCTGTTGGTTACGCATCGACTTAGTAATCAGCTGCGTTGCCATCAATGTGGTATTGCTCACCCCTTTAAAAATAAATGTCAGTCTTGTGAACAAACTGATTCTATTCAATTAGTAGGTCCAGGTGTTGAGCGGCTGGCAGAGGAGGTCTATCAGCTTTTCCCAGAAGCAAGAGTTTCAATTCTATCGAGTGATACATTAACCAACCCATCTCAGATGGAAACAACCATACAATCTATTGAAAATGGCGAGGTTGATATTATCATTGGCACGCAAATGGTCGCTAAAGGGCATCATTTTCCGAAACTGACCTGTGTGGCTGTAATTGATGGCGATCTTGGACTGTCTGGAGGGGATTTGCGCGCTGGGGAGAGAACCTATCAGATGTTAACACAAGTTGCAGGGAGATCTGGCAGAGAGCAAAAAGCAGGAAGCGTGTTTATTCAAACATCAGAGGCTTCTCACCCAGTGTTGCAGGCGCTTCGATCCCAGAAAAGAGACGATTATTTTGAGCTAGAACTTGCACAGCGCGAAAATGCGCATATGCCCCCTTTTACAAGACTAGCTGCATTGATCTTTTCTAGCATGAATGAAACAGCACTTGCTCAATATGTCAAAAAATTAGAAAGCCAGAAACCGCAATTTCAGAATGTATTTATTTATGGACCAGCTCCAGCGCCAATTTATCAGATAAAAGGACGCTTTAGGGTACGATTTTTAATTAACGTGCCTAAGCAAGTGAACATACAAAAAATTATATTAGATTGGCATTCAAGGGTTGACATGCCATCCATAATCAAAAGGCAAATAGACATAGACCCCTATAATTTTATGTAGACATTCCAAGAATAGAAAAATCATTATTTTTTAGTATTAATTTAGATACAAATACTTGCCTTTCCTGAAAGCCTATGATAGCTCACCTACTAGAGATTTAACAAATCCATCGAAGATTCACTTCGTGTATGTTTGATATTTATTAAAGGGTGTTAATGTGAGTTCAATTACAGCAGGCTTGGCAGGAAGATACGCATCTGCGCTGTACCAGTTAGCCAGTGAGTCTAAGCAAATTGATGATATATTAAGCGATCTTAACGCAATTCGTGATTTGATTGTTAAAAACACAGAAATCCAGCAGCTTGTGTCGTCGCCAGTATTTGGTTCTGATGAAAAAGCTGTTGCGGTAACAAAGATTTTGCAAAAAGCAAAAGCAAGCAATCTTACGATTCAATTTATCGGAACGATCGCTAAAAACGGACGATTATTTGCTGTTTCCTCTATTATTTCTGCTTTTATAAAAGAAGTTGATACAAGACGTGGAAAAGTATCAGCTGAGGTTATCTCAGCCGTTCCGCTAGATAAAAAACGTCACGCTCAGGTGGAAAAAACAATTGTTTCTTTAGCTGGCGCCAAAGATGTCTCGCTAAATACGCGAGTTGACCCCTCTTTAATTGGCGGACTTGTAATTCGTATCGGATCGCGTATGTTCGATACATCACTTAAAACGAAACTGAACAGGCTTGAAGCAGCCATGAAGGGTGTTGCATAATGGATATCCGTGCAGCTGAAATTTCAGCAATATTAAAAGAACAAATTTCAAATTTTGGAAATGAAGCAGAAATTGCCGAGGTAGGCAGAGTATTGTCAGTTGGTGACGGTATTGCTCGTGTATATGGTCTTGATCAGGTGCAGGCAGGAGAACTTGTCGAATTTGATAATGGCGTAAAAGGCATGGCGCTTAACCTTGAAACTGACAATGTTGGTGTTGTTATTTTTGGCGATGACAGAGGCATTCGTGAAGGGGACATTGTTCGCCGTACGGAAACTATTGTTGACGCTCCAATTGGAAAAGGGTTGCTTGGGCGTGTTGTTGATGGTCTTGGAAATCCGATTGATGGAAAAGGTCCAATTGAAAATGTTCAACGTGGCAGGGTAGAGGTAAAAGCGCCTGGTATTATGCCACGTCAGTCTGTGTTCGAGCCAATGCAAACTGGTTTGAAAGCAATAGACAGCTTAATCCCAGTTGGTCGTGGACAGCGTGAGTTAATAATTGGTGACCGTCAGACTGGTAAAACAGCAATCGCACTTGATACATTTATCAACCAAAAAGTAAATAACATTGCTGCTAAGAATGATAGCGATAAACTATTTTGTATTTATGTTGCGATTGGTCAAAAGCGTTCAACTGTTGCTCAGTTCGTGAGAGCATTGGAAGAAAATGGTGCATTAGAATATTCAATTGTCGTTGCGGCTACCGCTTCTGAGCCAGCACCTATGCAGTTTTTAGCGCCATATACAGCTGCTGCTATGGGCGAATATTTCCGGGATAATGGTATGCATTCGCTGGTTGTTTATGATGATTTATCGAAACAGGCTGTTGCGTATCGTCAAATGAGCTTGTTGCTTCGTCGTCCTCCTGGCCGTGAAGCATACCCTGGGGACGTTTTTTATCTTCACTCTCGTTTACTAGAGCGCGCAGCAAAACTTAACGAAGCCAATGGTTCAGGATCAATGACCGCATTGCCGATTATTGAAACACAAGCAGGGGACGTGTCTGCATATATTCCAACAAATGTGATTTCGATTACAGACGGACAAATTTTCCTAGAAACAGATTTGTTTTATAAGGGCATTCGTCCTGCAGTAAATGTGGGTCTGTCTGTTTCGCGTGTTGGTTCTGCTGCCCAGATAAAGGCTATGAAGCAGGTTGCTGGTTCAATTAAGCTTGAGTTAGCTCAGTATCGCGAAATGGCGGCATTTGCTCAGTTTGCATCTGATATGGATGCATCTACTAGAAAACTTCTTGAGCGTGGTGCCAGACTAACAGAACTTCTCAAACAGCCGCAATATTCACCTATGCCTATCGAAGAACAGGTGGTTGTGTTATTTGCTGGTGTGAACGGATATCTTGATACTATTTCACTACCAGAAATTGGTAGGTTTGAGAGCGGCTTGCTTGATACGCTTAGGGGTTCAGGTAAAGCTATTTTGGATAGCATTCGCACAGAACAGAAAATTTCAGATGCCACAGAAGCGAAGTTACGGGATGCTATTCAAGCATTTGCAAAAAGCTTCGGGTAACTTTTATAAATGGATTTGTTAAGGTTAAGATAAGGGGATTATTGGCATATGGCCAATCTAAAGGATTTAAAAACGCGTATTAATAGCGTAAAATCAACCCAGAAGATCACTTCGGCTATGAAGATGGTTGCGGCAGCCAAATTGCGTCGTGCGCAGGAAGCTGCTGAAGCTAGTCGACCTTACAGCTCGCGTATGCAACAGGTTATTTCTGGGCTTGCCTCTAATGCAAGTAAAGCAACAGCGCCTGCTCTATTAGTAGGACGAGAAATCGTTAAAACGCATCTTTTGATAGTGGTATCTGCAGATAAAGGCTTATGTGCTGGTTTTAACGGCTCTATTGCGAGACAAGCGAGAATCGAAATAAAGCGTCTAGAGAATGAAGGTAAATCTGTTCTTCTTTATATGGTAGGTAGGAAGGCAGCAGATAATTTATCAAGAGAAATAGCGGATAAAACATTTGCACGAATTGAGAATTTGCAAGGCAGTGGTATTGACTACAATAAAGTTGGAGAAGTGGCAGAAAAGATTTTGCACGGATTTGAAAATAATAGCTTTGATAGTGTATCAATTATTTATAATCAGTTTGTAAATGCCATTACTCAAAATGTCGTAGTTGCTCCTTTGATTCCCGCGCAAATTGAAGAGAATAATTCAGAATCTGGCGCATCTAACTATGAGTATGAGCCAGATGAAAATGAATTGCTTGAGCAATTATTGCCTCGCAATGTTACAACCCAAATCTATGGCGCCTTGCTTGAATCGTCAGCTGCTGAACTTGCAGCAAGAATGACAGCTATGGATAATGCAACACGAAATGCTGGAGATATGATTGATAGGCTAACGCTTGTTTATAATAGAACCAGACAAGCAAATATTACTAAAGAATTGATTGAAATCATTTCAGGTGCGGAAGCCCTGTAAAGATAATTATTAACGCGAGCCTAAAAACGGAGTTAGTCTCATGGCAGAAAATGCAATTGGAAAAGTAAGTCAGATAATCGGCGCGGTCGTCGATGTTGAATTTGATGGCAATATTCCAGATATTTTAAACGCGCTTGAAGTTGATAATAATGGTCAACGTCTGGTGCTTGAAGTTGCTCAGCATCTTGGTGAGTCAGCTGTTAGAACCATCGCAATGGACGCCACAGAAGGGCTGGTTAGAGGTGCAAAGGTTTTTGATACCGGCAGCCCTATTACCGTACCTGTTGGTCCTGAGACTCTTGGTCGTATTTTGAATGTGATCGGTGAGCCAATCGATGAAAGAGAACCTTTAAAGACTAAAATCAGGCTCCCTATTCACCGCTCTGCGCCAGCATATGTGGACCAATCTACTGAATCAGAAATTCTGGTTACTGGTATTAAGGTGATTGATCTTCTTGCCCCTTACGCAAAGGGAGGTAAGGTTGGATTATTTGGCGGTGCTGGTGTTGGTAAGACAGTTACAATTATGGAACTAATCAACAATATCGCAAAAGCACATGGTGGTTATTCAGTATTCGCTGGTGTGGGTGCGCGTACCAGAGAAGGAAATGACCTGTACCATGAGATGGTAGAGTCTGGAGTTATCAAAACTGATGGCGAAGGTAGTAAAGCTGCTCTTGTCTACGGACAAATGAATGAGCCTCCAGGTGCACGTGCACGTGTAGCCCTAACCGGTCTAACCTTGGCAGAATATTTCCGTGATGAGGAAGGCCAGGACGTGTTGTTGTTTATTGATAATATTTTCCGTTTTACACAAGCAGGCTCAGAAGTTTCAGCCTTGTTGGGACGAATTCCTTCTGCTGTGGGATATCAGCCAACATTATCAACAGATATGGGCGGCTTGCAGGAGCGTATTACATCTACAAATAAAGGCTCTATTACATCTGTGCAGGCGATTTACGTCCCTGCCGATGACTTAACAGACCCAGCACCAGCAACGTCATTTGCGCACCTTGATGCAACAACTGTTTTATCTCGTCAAATTGCAGAGATAGGGATTTACCCTGCGGTTGACCCTCTTGACTCAACATCACGTGTGTTAGATCCAAGAATTGTTGGGGACGAGCATTATGAGACAGCACGTCTTGTTCAAGAGGTATTACAGCAATATAAAGCATTGCAGGATATTATCGCGATTTTAGGAATGGATGAATTATCAGAAGAAGATAAACTAACAGTTGCAAGAGCCAGAAAAATTCAAAGGTTCCTCTCACAGCCATTCCATGTTGCAGAAGTGTTTACTGGCACACCAGGTGTTTTGGTTAGTCTAGAAGATACTATCAAGGGATTTAAAGGTATCGCAAATGGTGATTATGATCATTTACCAGAAGCTGCCTTTTATATGGTAGGAACAATCGAGGAAGCAGTTTCTAAAGCTGAAAAAATGAACGAGCAAGCTGCATAATCAAGCTGTGAGAGAAGAATAATAGCGATGGCTAACGCAATTAAAATTGAGCTAGTAACATTATCTGAGATGCTGTTTAGCGATTCAGCAGAGATGGTTATTATTCCTGGCAGTGAGGGTCTTTTTGGCGTGTTGCCAAGGCATGCAGCAACGCTTGCTAATCTGCAAAGGGGTAAGCTGGATGTGTATAATGGCGGCTCTATCACAAGGCGATTTATGATTGATGGGGGTGTAGCAGACGTAACACCTGAGCGTGTAATCATATTAGCTGAAAGAGCGGTAGATTTAGATGCTGTTTCTACACAACAGCTTGACCAAAAAGTAGTTGCTGCTACAGATGCAGAAGCTGCTTTCATAAATGCGGTTAAACAAGCTATATAAAAAATATCTGATGTTTAGCAAAAGCTAACAATCTCTAAACTATAATTTTTGCTTAATTTGGCTCAAATAAATAGCTAAATTTATTTAATACACTATCATATACATCTTGCTTAAATGGGGCTGCTAATAATGATAATTCACTTGGCTTCACCCAGCGCCAATTGATGAATTCAGGTATTTGAGTATGGATGTTAATGTCCAAATCACTGCCTTCAAATCGCAGGGCAATCCATTTTTGCGTTTGCCCACGATATTTACGCTGCCATAGTTTATTTGCTAATGTTTCTGGAATATCATAATTCAACCAATCTGGATGAATAGCTAGAATACGGGCTTTTTCAGTACCTATTTCTTCTTTCATTTCACGGAAGCATGCTGTTTGAACATCTTCTCCTTCATCAATGCCCCCTTGGGGCATTTGCCAGGCTTCTAAATGGTTGTCTATTCTTTGCCCTGCGAAAATATGATTATCTGAATTTAATAGCAATATACCAACACATGGTCTATAGGGTCTGATTTTATATTCTAATGTCATTTGTAATTGCCCTTACTGCAATTTCTCAGCCGAAATATTATTAAAAATACTAATGCCATGGATCAAATCAATTGCTCTAGCTAATTGAAAATCAATTTCAGATTGCTTTGGTTCTTCTGCCTCAATTTCTTCATTATCTGTTTCTTCAGCAACATCTAATGCTCCTTTCAGGTCTTCTTCGCGGATAATGCCTCCGTCAAGTTCTTCTATACGTGCAAGCTCAACTTCAATATCTGGGGTGATTCCCTTGCTTTGAATAGAGATGCCTGATGGTGTATAATATCGTGCAGTTGTAAGTCGGATGGCACCATGTCCAGGCATCGATATAACGCTTTGTACAGAGCCTTTTCCAAATGATCTTGTGCCCATGACAACAGCGCGCTTATGGTCTTTAAGAGCACCAGCAACAATTTCAGAGGCAGAGGCAGAGCCAGAATTTATCAATACAACAAGCGGCTTACCTTCAATTATATCCCCTTCACGTGCATAAGCATGAGAAATATCAGAGTTATTACGCCCTCTTGTTGAGACAATCTCGCCTTTTTCTAAAAAGGCATCAGAAACTTTAATAGATTGGGAAAGTAAACCACCAGGATTATTTCTCAAATCCAGTACATATCCCTTAAGCTCTGTTTTAGCGCTATCATTTAAATCTTTAACTGCCTGAGTTAGACCTGGATGGGTTTGTTCTGAAAATTTGGATATACGAATATAGCCAACATCGTTAAATATTTCAGACCGTACGCTCTGTATCTTAATCTCATCTCGGATGATTGAAACATCAAATGGCTCTTCTTGCCCTCGCTGAATTGAAATAATAATCTCGCTACCAATTGGACCACGCAGTTTTTCTACAGCTTCATTTATTGTAAAACCAACCAAACTTTCTTCATCAGCGCTAATAATGTAATCACCAGATTGCAGACCAGCCTTATATGCAGGTGTGTCATCTATTGGTGATACTACTTTTACAAATCCACTCTCTATGGTTATTTCAACACCAAGGCCACCAAATTTTCCAGATGTCTCCACCTGCATTTTCTCATAATTATCTTCTGGTAGGAAAGAGGAGTGCGGGTCAAGAGAAGTCAGCATGCCATTTATAGCAGAGGAGACTAATTCTTCATCAGAGACTTCTTCAACATAGCTTTTTTTCACGCGCTCAAACACATCTCCGAATAAGGCAAGTTGGCGATAAGCTTCATTCTTATCTTCAGACAAGGCTGTTTTAAACAGTGGATTTGCTATCCAAATAACAGTTAGGGCAGTTAATACAAGGATACCACGTTGAAAAAATTTATTCGTAAAAGTGCGTTTCATTGATGTCATCCTTTGCTTGAATCCTATTTTACGCGTGAAGTTTTAATCTATTTAAGGATAAGAGAATTACCAGACATTTCGTAAGGTTTGGTGATAGATAAAAAATCTAGCATTGTTGGCGCAATATCAGCAAGTGTGCCATTTGATAAATTTGAAATTGAAGTTCCAACAAAACTGCATGAAACGAAGTTAGTGGTATGTGCAGTATGCGGAATCTGTTTTGCTTCGTCCCACATTATATCGCAATTTCCGTGGTCTGCTGTAACAATCATCATGCCATTGGTAGTTTCAATAGCATCAACAAGC
>JABJAN010000022.1 GCA_018666135.1 Alphaproteobacteria bacterium
CTTCCACAGATGTATAATGATATGCAAACTGGTGTGGCAGAGGGAACAATTATTTTCCCATCAGCACACGGCGGAAGCTATAAATTCTTTGAAGTTGCTCCATATTGGACAGTGACAGGTTTTGGCGCAATGAACCAAAACATGCTTGCTATTAATAATGATACAAAAGCAAAACTTCCTCAGGAAATTATGGACATAATCACAGAAGAAGCTGCAAACTACTCTGTATGGGCAAATGATTATGCATATGAATGGTATGAAAAAGGTCTAAAAGTGATTAGCGAAGAAGGTTCTAAGCGAGGAATCGACAATGCTGTTACTGAACTTTCTATGGAAGGTCGTAAAGTATGGGCAACTGTTCTTAAAGATTGGCCAAATGAAAGAGCAAACGACATCATTTCAGAATATGGGATCGATGCAGCAGCAATCATGAATGACTATATGGATTTAGCTGAAAAAGAAGGTCACGTTTGGCCAGTTCGTTACGAAATCAGCAAAAATTAAGTTTATATTATAGATAAGAAATAGGCGGTATTATTAACCGCCTATTTTTTTATTTTATTTAGGAAATTTCAAGCTAATGCCACGTAAATTATTTTCTTTAATAATCATTACCTTATTATCAGCAATTTTAGTGACAATGTTTATTAGCGCACTTGTGACTTTATTGTCGCTTGAAGATAAGTCATTATTTTTCTCTGTCTGGCCAACCAACTGGTTAGTAGCTTCTATTGTAGGATTCTTTGCTATACTTACCATGAGACCAGTTGCTATGTATCTTGGTCAAAAAATTATTCTGTTTATTTACGGAAAAGAAGATACCTAAATCTTCATTAATCTTCAAATATAGCAACCACACGTGTAAAGCCAGCTGATGCAGCTTTTATTTTAAAGGGAAATGCAGAAACCATAAAACCGTGGCTAGGCAAATCACTTAAATTGGCAAGCTTCTCAATATGGGAATACCCTTGATACATGCCTGCTCTATGACCTTCCCAGATTAATTCTGCATCCTTTGTTTCAGCATAGGTTTTGGCTGTATGCACAAATGGAGCATCCCAGCTCCATCCATCCGTGCCCGTAACCCTCACCCCTTTATCCAGAAGAAAAATTGTTGCTTCTCTGCCAATACCACACCCTTTAGATACAAAATCTTCAGAACCATAATGCCCATCTGCAGCAGTATTAACCAACACAATATCAAGGGGTTTTAATTCATATGATATTCGCTCTAATTCTGCTTCAATGTCAGCTGGCTTTACTACATACCCATCTTCGAAATTTCTAAAATCAAGCTTAACACCAGGATTAAAACACCATTCTAAGGGCACTTCATCAATGGTGATAGCTCGTTTCCCGCCACTCATTGTTGAATGATAATGATAGGGCGCGTCCATATGGGTTCCATTATGGGTACTGACTACCATTGTTTCCATCGCCCATCCTTCTTGGTCTGGCAAATCGCTCTCGCTCAATCCTGGAAAAAAGCTTACCATCTGTGAGGCTGTGTCTTTGTGACGGTGGTAGTCAATTTTAGGCAACATGAAGGCTGGATCAGATGCTATACCAACTTCTAACGCGACAGATAAATCTACAAATCGACGAGCCATATCACTTCCTTTTCAATGCCTATTTATAAAATTTTATATCTTTATTGTGTAGATGCATCGTCTGGATCAGGCAAAGGCTGTTCATTTTCTGGGACGTTCCATGCCTTTTTAACAGCAGGTCGCCCCAAAATTTCTTTATACCATCGCTTAACATTTTCAAATTCATTAAGGTCAATTTCCTGCCAATTAAATCTAGCAACCCATGGCCAAATTGACATATCAGCAATTGAATAGTCAGCACCAGCAATAAATTGATTATCTGCAAGACGTCTGTCCATCACACCATAAAGTCGTTTTGCTTCAGTCTGATACCTATTCTCTGAATATTCTGATATACCTTTATTATATTTTGTAAAATGATGCACTTGACCAAACATAGGACCAACGCCGCCCATTTGCCACATTAACCATTCCATTGTCCGCCAATATACATCACGATCTTTCGTATTTAAGAATTGACCTGACTTTTCAGCCAAATAAAGAAGGATAGCGCCAGATTCAAATAACGAATAATTATTGTTATCTCTATCCACAATTGCTGGGATACGATTATTTGGAGAAATAGCTAAAAAATGCGGCTGAAACTGCTCCTTATTTCCTATGTTAATAGAATGAGTTGTATATTCCATCCCAGTTTCTTCAAGCATCAAAGCTACTTTTCTTCCATTCGGTGTAAACCATGTATAAAAATCAATCATTTTATTCATCTCTTTATTATTTAATTAAAATTTAAAAACTACAGATCCAGTTGTCTGCCTATTCTCTAGCATATCATGTGCCTTGGGGATTTCATCAAATGACATCTCACCATGAACGCCAGTTACTAATCTTCCATCTGCTATTCTACTAAACAATGCATCAGACGCTTTGTTAAATTGCTCTTGCGTTGCTATGTAATTAAATAATGCCGGTCTGGTAACAAACAACGACCCTTTTGGTGCTAACATGCCAATATTAAAATCAGTAATAGGCCCAGATGCCTGTCCAAACACAACCCACAAACCACGGGGTTTTATGCAGTCCATAGTCCCTGGAAACACTGTTTTTGCAACACTGTCATAAGCAACTTCTACTTTTTGATTCTCAGTAATGCGCATAACTTCGGCAACAAAATCTTGGGTATTATAGTCAATCACATGGTGATATTTAGCAGCAGCAGCTACTTTACTTTTCTCTGGTCCGCCAGCTGTGCCAATCATAGTTGCACCAATTTCAGCGCCCCATTGACCTAATAACTGGCCAACACCACCTGCGGCGGCATGAACCAAAGCAGTTTGGCCTGCTTTTAATTCAAAAGTGTCGTGCAGAAGATAATAAGCTGTGACCCCTTTAAGCAGGCTTGCTGCGGCTGTCTCAAACGAAATTGAATCTGGAATTATTGCCACGTGTTTTGCAGGAACGCATACATATTCTGCATATGCACCGACAGGCACAACATAAGTAACCCTCTCTCCAATTTTAAGGTGACTAACGCCAGCACCAATTTCTGTAATAACGCCTGCTGCCTCTGAGCCAGGGATTTTTACCTCATTTTGATTTGGCCACGGATATAATGCTGTACGAAAATATACATCCAAATAATTCAACCCAATTGCTTCGTTTTTAACAATAACCTGCGCTTCTAATGCGGTTGGTATTTCTGCTTGCGATAATTCAAGCTGGTCGGAACCACCAAAATTATTGAGTTTCCAAATTTTTTGTAAAGTCATTATATACACATCTCCGTTTTTAAAAGGTGGTTTCACTCTTTTTCTAGCAGCAGTTTAGTCTGCCAGAAAGTATAAATCTAGTACTCTGATACTTCATTATAATTGATTTTACAAACTTGCCTATTAAGCCTTATCACTTTTAGCTTTATCCTGTTCGTGAGATGCAGCTGCTGTATTAAAAAATGAAAAATTGGCAAGCACAACTGCACTTATTACCATAAGAAAACCGACCACAAACATAAGTGTAATTTCTTCACCAATAAGTAATGCACCTAACAGCATGGCAATCAAGGGGTTAAATCCAAGTGAAATTGCTGCTTGTGTCGGTGTTATAATCATTAAGGCACGACCCCAAGAATACATCATCAACGCACCACCTGGAGCAGTAAGCATAAATATAGAAAACCATCCAAAGCCATCAAAAGACAAGGAGCCCTCAAAAGGCGCGCCAATTAATAATGACAAAATAAATGTAGCAGACACACCAGATATAGAGGCATAAACCATTACAGGTAAATTGCCATATCTTCCCATATATTTGCCAGAAAATACGGTAAAAATTGCTGCTCCGAAAACACCCACCATAACTAACGAATCCCCCTTTAACAGCAATAGTGTTTCTGGTTTTATGTTAGTGCCGATTGCAAGCGCAACCCCTATCATAGCCAACATAACGGCTAGTAATTTTGAAATATTTAATTTCTCAATTTTAAATAAAGTGGCGATGATTATCGTTGCAAGTGGCATAGTTGCGTATAAAAGCCCGCCCCTTGCAGCAGTTGTAAATTTTAGCCCAAATGCCATGAAAAAGGGAAATATGGCGAACATGCCAAGACCAATTATAGCAATACCAATTATATCTTGTTTTCGTAACCTAGTCTTAAGAACTTGTCTTATGGAAAAGGCAAATAGAATCAGGGCAATCAGACTATATCTAAGAAAACTAAGTGTAGCTGGGTCTGTTTGGGGCACTACCATTCTAGTAAAGACAAATGTTGTCCCACCAAGGCAAGCTGAAAAACTGGCAAAAAAAATACCGGTAAGCGTTAAACGCACTGATTTAGAAAAAAACAAAGCAGAAAAGCTTTCTTAATTTGATGAAAATTTTATTAAAAATATTTATTGATAGTGCATATCATAAAACATTGTAAATACGGTATCTTTTTATTTTACTATATTAGCCTACTCTTAAAACTCACCTATTTTTATAGTATGTTCTGAACTCCAAATCTCAATCTTGATAAAATTTTAACTAAAATTAGATACAGTAAATTTCAAGTTATTAAAATCACCTATATAAATCGCTAAATAATATAAGCGCTGGAATCAAGCTTATGCATAATCATTTGAGCCAAACTTGAATCCTATCTAGCAATAATTTAGCTTCTAGCCTATAAGGTACCCATTTGAAGGTAGATTTCATAAGCCATAAAAAATCTAACATCTAATATGAGAGTATATCATCATGAACCAACTGCTTCCAGAAACAGCCATAACTGAAGACAGTGATTTTATTATTTTTGGAGGAAGCGGCGACTTATCCGTTCGGAAAATATTTCCGGCATTATTTTGGCGTTTTATCCATAGTCAAATCACAGAAAATTTCCGTCTTATTTCTTGCGTGAGAAGCATAATAAGTAAGGATGAATTTGTGCTTAAATTTCGTCCCTATTGTGAAGAAGCATTTAGCAGCGGCGTTGCAACTGAGGATAGTTGGCAGAAATTTATTAAATTAATTGAAATATTAGAGCTTGATATCGTAAGTAATGTCGGTGGAGACAAATTATATGAAGAATTAAAATCAAGTCTTAGTGAGACACGTCCGTGTGTGTTTTATCTTGCTGTTGCCCCTAAATTATTTGGCGCAAGTTGTAACCTGCTTAAAAAAAACAACCTTGTTTTGCCTCAAAGTAGAGTTGTGGTTGAAAAACCCTTCGGACATGACAAAGAATCTGCCCTTGCCCTCAACCAAGAAATTCTAAATGTATTTGACGAAAGTCAGATCTACCGTATTGACCATTATTTAGGCAAAGAGACTGTCCAAAATTTAATGGCTCTACGCTTCGCTAATGTCATTTTTGAAACCCAGTGGAATAATCGTTATATAGATCATGTGCAAATCACAGCAGCAGAGACAGTTGGAGTAGGTCAACGCGTTTCTTACTACAACTCTTACGGTGCTTTGCGTGATATGGTGCAAAATCATTTATTACAATTGCTTTGTCTTGTGGCTATGGAACCACCATCTCATTTTGATGCTGCTCAGGTTCGAAACGAAAAATTAAGAGTTCTGCAAGCTCTTCGTCCAATAAAACAAGGAGATGTTCAAACTGGTCAATATGAGGATTATATTGATGAGTTAAAGCAGGATAGTAACACGGAAACATTTGTTGCGATGAAAGTAAGTATAGATAATTGGCGTTGGGCAGGCGTACCTTTTTATATTAGAACTGGCAAAAAAATGGGTGTGCGTGCAAGTGAAATTGTTATCACATTTAAACACAGACCACATGATATCTTTTCAAAAAACAATGAACCTGATTCAGAAGAATTTCCAAACCGCCTTGTAATTCGAGTCCAACCACAAGAAGGGTTAAGGCTGCATTTGACATCTAAAAAGCCTGGTCCTGGGGGCATGCGGCTATTTCCATCAGAGTTAAATCTTTCATTTGATGAAGCATTTGATGAAAGACTTCCAGATGCATATGAACGCTTACTTATGGATATCGCTCGCGGCAACCAAACATTATTCATGCGCTCAGACGAGGTTCTAGCTGCATGGGAATATATTGATTCTGTTATTGATTTAGTAGGGCAAACAAAGCCAGAGATTTATTCAGCTAACACTATGGGACCTGAAGATAAAATTCTTAAAAAAGAAGGCAGATATTGGCTTAACCCAGCTCTGGATGAGGATATATGATATCTCCCCAATCTTCTAAAGCGCATATAATTGCTCAATCTATTGCAGAAACGCTGCAATCTGAAATATCGAATTATGGGTCTGCATCATTAGTAGTTTGTGGTGGCTCAAGCCCTGTTGAGATTTTCTCCAATCTTGCTTCATTAATAATTGATTGGCATTTAGTTACCATCTTTCTAGTTGATGATAGGCTAGTTGAGCCTCAATCCGAATATAGTAACCAGCTGCTTCTGCGCACTCACCTGCTTCAAAAAAATGCCCGAAACGCAACCTTCATTCCTTTATCTACTGATTTTAATTTGCAAAAACTTCTTCCAGAAAAATTCACCTTAATGCTTCTTGGCATGGGAACTGATGGGCATTTTGCTTCTTTGTTCCCTGAGTTGATTTCAGGCACAGTGCTATCTTCTAAGCCAAACTCCGAATTTAATATCTCTGCTGCGCCAGCAATTATTACCACCCCTGCTCTTGGCAATCCCAGTTTGCCTCGTATTTCAATGAATCTAAGCCTCATTTTAAATAGTAAAAGACTAATATTGTTAGCGAATGGGACAAAAAAACAAGCTGTTTTAGCAGCTGCAAAAGAAGACACAACGCTACCTGTCTATCATCTACTTAATCAACAACACCTGACAATCGAAATAGAAAGTGTGTAATCATGGCTGAATTACATCCAATCATAATTGACGTATTAGAACGCATCAAAAATCGAAGCAAAGATAGCCGTGCTGCCTATCTCGCCGCTATTGATGAAATGGCAAATGATAAAGACCAAGATAGGACTGCTGTTTCTTGCTCTAATCTTGCTCATGCTGGTGCTGGCTCAGGCGTAGATCAAAATGATTTTCTAGCGAGCAAAAAACCAAATATTGGCATTGTTACATCCTATAATGATATGCTTTCTGCACATCAGCCATTTGAAACTTTCCCAGCAATTATAAAAGCTGCGGCAAGGACAGTGGGGGCAACAGCACAAGTTGCTGGCGGCGTGCCTGCCATGTGTGATGGCGTAACGCAAGGTCGCCCAGGTATGGAGCTTTCATTACTTTCACGAGACGTGATTGCAATGTCTACTGCTGTTAGTTTAAGCCATGGGGTTTATGATGCCGCATTATGTCTTGGTGTATGTGATAAAATTGTACCAGGTTTAGTCATAGGGGCTTTGTCTTTTGGTCATTTACCCTGCATTTTTGTTCCTGCGGGTCCAATGAGTTCTGGGCTTCCTAATGATGAAAAAGCGGCTGTTCGAAAAGCATTTGCAAAAGGTGAAGTTGGAAGAGAGGCATTATTAAAAGCAGAATCTAGTGCATATCATGGTGCAGGAACATGCACATTTTATGGCACCGCAAATTCAAATCAAATGTTAATGGAAATTATGGGGTTACATTTGCCAGGTGCAGCATTTCTGCACCCCCATAGTGATATAAGGCACGCATTGACGGTAGCAACAACAGAGCAGGCAGTTTCAATCAGCAGAAAATCTAATGATTATAGACCAATAGGGAAAATATTGGATGAGAGAAGTTTTGTGAATGCCATTATTGGTCTTCATGCAACAGGTGGCTCAACCAATCATACATTGCATTTACCTGCAATGGCTGCTGCGGCTGGCATTATACTTACCTGGGAAGATTTTTCTGACTTATCAAATATTATTCCATTATTAACGCGCATTTATCCAAATGGTAGCGCTGATGTAAATCAATTTCATGCTGCAGGTGGTTTGAGTTTTGTAATAAGAGAATTGCTTGAATCTGGATTGTTAGATGGCAGTGCAGGTGCTGTTTGGGGTCGTTCTATCCAAGATTACGCAGCAGAACCTATCTTTCAAAATGGGAACCTTGAATGGCGGCAAGCACCTAAAACTTCCTCTGATTTAAGTATTTTAAGACCTGTGCAGAAGCCTCACCAGAGCACTGGTGGGTTAAAAATGTTGTCTGGAAATCTTGGTAAAGCCGTGATTAAAATATCTGCTGTCTTAGAATCTAGTAGAGTGATAACAGCGCCAGCAGAAGTATTTACAAACGAAGCAGCGGTCAAAGCAGCCTATAATAAAGGCGAATTGGATAAGGATGTTATTGTGGTGGTTATCGCCCAGGGCCCGCAGGCAAATGGTATGCCTGAATTACATAGCCTCACTCCATTGCTTGCCAATTTACAAGATAAGGGGTTTAAAGTTGCACTTGTCACAGATGGAAGAATGTCAGGGGCATCAGGTAAAATACCTGCGGCTATTCACGTCTTCCCAGAAGCAATAGATGGTGGCAATATAGGGCGCATTCAAAGCGGCGATATTATTACATTAGATGCCAATACTGGGACACTTAATGTAGATGCTTCGCTTACCGATAGACCAGCATTTATACTTTTGCCATCTGTAAATCCAAATGGTTTTGGAAGATCCCTTTTTGCTCAGATGAGAAGTCAATCTGCTAATGCCGAAGCTGGAGGCGGGCTTAGCGTAATTTTAGGACAAAACACATGAATATTTCACACATTCTATCTCTTGGTCCAGTTATGCCAGTAATCGTGATTGAGCAAGCTGACTTAGCGCTTCCGCTTGGAGAAGCCTTGTTGGCTGGCGGAATAAAAACAATTGAAATTACGTTGCGTACAAATGCTGCATTAAATGCGATTGAACGGCTAGCAAAAGAATTGCCGGAAATTCATGTTGGAGCTGGGACAATATTATCTCACGAAAATGCAAAACAAGCCTTTAATGCAGGGGCTCAATTCGGCGTAAGTCCTGGAACAACCAATTCAATTATTAAAGCGTGTAGTGATTATAAACTACCCTTATTACCTGGCGCTAGCACAGTTTCTGAAATGCTAAGATTAAATGAAGTAGGGTTTTCAGAGATGAAATTTTTTCCTGCATCTGCCGCTGGTGGCTCTCAATTTATAAAATCACTTGCCAGTCCACTACCAAATCTCCAATTTTGTCCTACTGGCGGAATTACCTATGAAACCGCCCCTAACTGGCTTTCTCTAGAAAATGTGCGTTGTGTAGGAGGTAGCTGGATAGCTCCTGCAAAAGATATAAATGAGCACAACTTCTCATTAATCACATCCCGTGCAGAACAAGCCTGCAAATTAGAAAATTAGCCGTATGCAACTTAATAACAATCCATTTTATGAAACACTCTTAAAACAAGCACAAGAAATTCGCTCTACTTCTCTTAGCGAGTTAATTCTCCAAGAAAACAGAGAAAC
>JABJAN010000023.1 GCA_018666135.1 Alphaproteobacteria bacterium
AACTACTCGTGTTGATGATAATGCATCAGATGATGGTTATGCAGATTACAGAACGAATAACTTCGGTGTAACCTATGCAATCAGTGATACATTGTCAGTTGTTGCTCAAACATCTGCTGTAAAAGGTGATCAAGGTAGTGCTACTGGTGCAGCAACAGACTATAAGTATGATGCAACATCATACGGTCTTGATTACACAATTGCTACTGGTGTAGCATTAACAGCATCATTCACAGATTACACACAATCTGGTACAAATGCCGGTTCTTCAATATCTGGTACTTCTACAATGGTACGTGTAAAAGTTTCTTTCTAATTATTTAGAAAAAAGCTACATAGAAGGGGTCAGTTGTCTGACCCCTTTTTTTGTTGCATATTGTTATGCAAAGGAGATGCGCATCAATGTCTAGATACCTAATTCTTATCATATTAATAAGCTTAACAGCCTGTTCATCCATCGAACCTGAAACAAATGAAACAAAAATCGATAGAGATAGCGCTGGTTCGTTTTTTACAGGACGTAGTGAGCAAGGTGTAACATTGAGTGACCTTACAGGCAATTCGGCCAAAGGTTCTTCTGGCATACCTGTAAATGCCCTTTTATGGCGTGCGTCGTTAGATATAGCATCTATCTTGCCAATCGATGATATTGATGTGTTTAGTGGTACGATCCTATCAGATTGGTATAGTCTGCCCTCAACCCCAAACGAACAAATAAAATTAGCAATCTTCGTTCTAGATAAAGAATTACGTTCTGATGCTATCCGCGTGGTAGTATATGTGCAATCCAAGAAGGCAAATATCTGGGAGGATGCTGGTTTAGATGCATCACTGGCTAGACAATTAGAAAACCTAATTCTAACTCGTGCGCGTGAACTTCGTGCATCTACTGTTACTCAATAAATTTTAGTTGATATTTTTATGACTGATTTCATTCCTGCTCCGCTTGAGGAAAAATGGCAAAATGCCTGGGACACTTCTAATTGCTTTAGTGCAGAAGATAATTCAAAGCAGCCCAAATATTACGTATTAGAGATGTTTCCCTATCCATCTGGTAGAATACATATGGGACATGTTCGCAATTATGCACTAGGCGACGTTGTTGCGCGTTTTAAAAGAGCAAAAGGATTTAATGTTCTGCACCCAATGGGGTGGGATGCTTTTGGTTTGCCTGCTGAAAATGCTGCCATAGAACGCAAAACCCACCCTGCAAAATGGACACGGCAAAATATAGCGTCTATGCGAGAGCAATTAAAGTCGATGGGCTTATCCTATGACTGGGAACGTGAGATAGCCACCTGTGAGCCTGATTATTATAAGCATGAACAATCAATGTTTTTAAAATTTTTAGAGCATGGGCTAGCCTATAGGAAAGAATCATGGGTGAATTGGGACCCAGTGGAAAACACCGTTCTAGCTAATGAGCAAGTAGTGGATGGTTGTGGTTGGCGCTCTGGCGTCCCCGTAGAACGTCGAAAATTATCTCAGTGGTTTTTAAATATAACTCGCTACGGAAATGAATTATTAGAAGCACTCGAATCTTTGAATAATTGGCCAGACCGCGTACGTTTAATGCAACATAACTGGATTGGACGCTCAGAGGGAGCACAAATAAAATTTGAAATCACCTCCCCCATCAATACAGATTTTTCTGAATTGGAGGTTTTTACAACACGTCCAGACACACTATTTGGAGCATCTTTTATCGCTATTTCTGCCCATCACCCTTTGGCTGAAAAATTGGCATTTACACATTCTGATATTGCTAATTTTATTTCTGAATGTGATGCACTTGGAACATCTGAAGCAGCAATAGAGCAAGCAGAAAAACGCGGGCTAAATACTGGGCTTTATGTGAAGCACCCAATTATAATTGGCAAAGAATTACCTGTATATATTGCTAATTTCGTTTTAATGGATTATGGCACTGGTGCTGTTTTTGGCTGTCCTGCACATGACCAACGCGATCTTGATTTTGCTAATAAATATGATTTGCCGGTAACTGTTGTTGTCTGTCCTGATGGTGAAGATGCAGATTCTTTTTCTGTTACAAATCTTGCTTATACTGGAGCAGGAACACTTGTTAATTCAGGTGATTGGAATGGTTTGAGTGTAGAAGCAGCTAAAATCCGTGCCATTAAGGCTCTTGAAGAAGGTGGGGTGGGAATCACAAAAACAACCTTTAGGCTTCGGGATTGGGGTGTGTCGCGTCAGCGTTATTGGGGATGTCCAATACCCATTATTCACTGCGATAAATGCGGTATTGTTCCTGTACCTGAGAATCAGTTACCTGTAATTCTTCCTGAAGATGTAAGTTTTAATACGACTGGCAATCCACTTGATACTCATCCAGATTGGAAATATGTAGATTGTCCTAAATGTGGTGCAAATAGTCTGCGTGAAACAGACACTTTTGATACATTTTTCGAAAGTTCATGGTATTTTTTGCGATTTGTCGACCCAAAATCAGAAAAAGCTTTTAATGCTGAAAAAGCAGCTTATTGGATGCCTGTAGACCAATATATTGGTGGGGTCGAACATGCAGTTTTACATCTATTATATTCTCGGTTTTTTACCAGAGCCCTAAGTGATACTGGATATTTAAATCTTTCTGAGCCTTTTGCAGGACTGATGACACAAGGCATGGTATGCCACCAATCCTTTAAATCAGCAGATGGACAATGGTTGTTTCCAGATCAGGTTAAAAAAATAGGAGATGGGTACGTTTCTGTTGAAGATGATAGCCCTGTTCAACCTGGTCGTGTAGAAAAAATGAGCAAGTCAAAGCGGAATGTGGTGGACCCTGAAGAAATTATAAAAACATATGGTGCAGATACAGCGCGATTATTTATGTTATCAGACTCGCCGCCTGATAGAGACCTTGAATGGACAGAGGCTGGTGCTGAAGGCGCGTTTAAATTTATTAGTAAAATTTATAAATTATCAATAGAAGCGCCAGAAAAACCACAAAATGAGATAGCTTCTGATACCTTACCTTCCCTTTCAGAAGAAGCTATAGAGCTGCTTAAGATAGCACATAGATCGGTTGATAGCATTTCTGAGAACATTGAACGTTTCGCCTTTAATAAATGTGTTGCACAGCTTCATATTTTCGTAAACGCATTATCATCATATAAGCAAAAAGATGCAAATGCACAGCGTGTAAGACACCATGTTTTAGGGTTGCTAGCACAAATTCTATCTCCTTTTGCGCCTCATATCGCTGAAGAATTATGGTCAAAATTAGGGTATACAAAATTAGTTGCCTCCTCGCCTTGGCCTATTGTTTTTGAAAGCCTTTTAATAGATGACACTATTGAGATAGCTGTTCAAATTAATGGGAAAGTAAGAGCCAAATTAAATTTGCCTCTAGATATGCCAAAAAATGAGGTGGAAACGGCAGCTCTTTTAAATGAAGACGTTAAAAAATATTTAGACGGAAATGACGTAAAATGTGTAATTGTAGTTCCAAATAGGATAATTAATGTTGTTTACTAAAAAATATACATATGTATTGGCTTTTCTAATGTCTTTTTTTCTTTCAGCGTGTGTTTCAAACATTGAATCTGCAAATAACAACTTTATGAAGGAGAAACTTTCCTCAGTGTCAGTTACCGCGCCAACTGAGCATCTTGAATTGTTATTTTTCCAACAATTTAATCAAATTACACAAAATAATGCATCTAATTCAAATTTTGAGCTTCAATATTCGCTAAATATATCCAATACGCAAGCACTAGCTTTTACTGGAAATTCGTCCAATTTAAAAAATACGTCTCTGACCATAGACTTTGTTTTGATAGATAAACAAACAAAAAAAATAGTCCATAAAGGCACTATTACATCACAAGCAACATCTGGTGCTGTTTCAGGTATATACGCACAAGAGCAATCAGCAAAATTTGCCCAAGAAAGACTTGCATTAGTCTTAGCAGAGCGCGTTTATCAAGACCTTTATCTATATTTTTTAGAAACTATTGATAGCTAAACTCTGATGAAAATAGCTACACGGGAAATAAATGGCTTAATTGAAAAACCAAATACAAATTTCCTAGCCTATTTATTTTATGGGTCAGATAATGGACTAATTGAGGAACGTGCAAAGAAGCTTGCTAGCGTTTATTGTTCTAATCTAGACGACCCATTTTCTGTTTCAAAATTAATCGGAAAAAATGTGCAATCTGATACAACGTTATTAGCAGATGCATTAAAGGCTATGACGCTGATAGGCGATTTAAGAATTATCTTTCTGTCAGGAAGCGCAACAGAACTGGCAGCAGCCCTTAAATCAAACTTAGAATATTTAAATCCAGATTGTCGTCTTATCATTACCGCAAAAGACACAACCACGAAACATAGTATAGTTACATTATGTGATAAAAATCCCAAAATTGCCTCTATTGCTTGTTATCCAGATGAAGAACGAGATCTTTATAAGCTCGTCTCCAACAGTTTTTCTGACCAAAGCATAGATATAAATTCAGAGCTTATCTATTATATTGTTTCGAAATTAAGCTCAGATAGAGCAATTAACAGAAATGAGATTGAAAAACTTATACTATATTCATTAAATTCAAAAAGCATAGATAGGAATGAAATTGATACCCTGTTAGGGGACAATACCTCACAGGTAATAGATAAATTAACTGAAACAGTATTTAATGGGTTACCTGAAGATTTGGCGCCCTTATTAGCTAAAATTAAAATTGAGTCAATCCAACCTATTGTAATTATTAGGTCTTTCCAGTCCTATTTAAAAACTCTTGTTGCTGTAAATGCACAGATTCAAACTGGAGTGACACTACAATCGGCAGTTAGTAATCTTCGGCCCCCAGTTTACTTTAAACGAAAGCAATCTGTTATTAAACATAGCTCCATTTGTAACTTAGCTCGCTGCATGAGTTTGATGGAAAGGTTATTATCATTAGAAAAACAATGTAAAACTGGGACAAATCCAGATCCCTATAGTCTAATAGGACAGTCCTTATTAGGAATTACCATTAGCTTTTCACGTCAGCGCGTTTGAATTCCGAGTTTTTGTAGCAACATGTCGAACTGATCTAATGTTGAAACAGAGAGTTTAATACTGCCTTTTTCGGTTTTTTGATTCCATATTATTTCTGTTTTCAACCCCAATTCGATTGATACTTGATCTTCTAACTGTTTGTTTTCAAATGTTTTTTCGAGGTCTCTTGTTTTGGAGGCTGAATTAGACTTTTTCGTCTTTTTAATTAAGTTTTCAACCTCTCGAGCTGTAAGATTCTGCTCAATGATTAATTTCGCTAAATTTTCAATATCTGGGTGACCAATAACTGGTCGAATCTGTCCTACTGTTATATTTCCATTATCAATCTCTGCCTGCACCCAATCAGGCAGGTTTAATAAACGCAGAAGATTGGCAATATGTGGTCTCGATTTACCAATCACTTTTGATAATTCTTGTTGAGTATAACCAAAAGTCTTTATTAATTGTTGATACGCAATTGCTTCTTCAATAGAAGATAAATCAGCCCGTTGAATATTTTCAATAAGGGCTATTTCTGCAGCATCTTGTTCTGAGAAATCCCTTATAATAGCAGGTATCTCATATATTTTTGCAATTTGCGCTGCCCGCCATCGTCTCTCGCCAGCAATAAGCTGATATCTGTTTTTTTCTCCAGGAGAATTGCGTATTAAAATCGGTTGGATAATGCCTTGTTTCAGGATTGAATCTGCTAATTCTCTGAGTGAATGTGAATCAAATTTTCTTCTTGGTTGCCACGGACCTGGATTTATCCATTCAATGGGTATTTGTTGAACAGTAGAGCGATACAAAGATGCTCCACCTTCAATAAACTTCTCCCCAGCAGTATCTGAACCTGAGATTTCCATAGGAATTTCATCTAGTGAAGATCGTGCCTCAATATCCCCAATCAGAGTGGATAATCCACGCCCTAGACCGCGCTGAATTTTTTTGGCTTTTTTAGGTGCTTGAGTCATAAAATTACATTCTCCTGTTGCAACAATTCAGCTGCTAGAGCCGCATATGCCTTTGATCCTGAACAATTAATATCATACATCAAAACTGGTTGCCCAAATGATGGTGCTTCTGAGATTCTTACATTTCGAGGAATGATTGTTTGGTAAACCTGTTTTCCAAAATGTTCTCTCACATCTGATACAACCATTTCTGATAAATTATTTCGGCTATCAAACATCGTCAACACGATACCTTGTACCTGCAATTCAGTATTCAAATTTTTCTTAACAAGTTCAATTGAACGTAGCAGCTGCGCCAACCCTTCAAGAGCATAAAACTCACATTGCAGGGGTATTAATACTGAATTAGAAGCAGATAACGCATTTACCGTTAGCAAGCCAAGAGATGGTGGGCAATCAATTATAATATAGTCATATAGCGCCGAAATCTGTGACAATAACTGCTTTAAAATATATTCTCTGTTATTTCTATCACGTATCTCAACTTCCGCAGCTGCTAAATCAGTATCAGCTGGTATGATTGATAATTTTGGAACGATAGTATCCTGAATAGCATCATTAATTAACGCTTGGTCTATAAGTAGATGATATATTTGCGTGCTTCTGCTTATATTATCAATACCTAATCCTGTGCTGGCATTACCTTGAGGGTCTAGATCAACCAAAAGCACTTCCTTATCACAGGCTGCCAATGCAGTTGCCAAATTTACAGCTGTTGTAGTTTTTCCAACACCCCCTTTTTGATTGGCAACTGAAATTATTTTGGCCATTTACAATCCCTAAACTGATTCCGTAAATTCTAATTCAAGAATGCACCCGTCTTCAGAGGTAATAGATGCATGTTTATTTATTATTTGTAGTTTCTGCCATGAGTCTATATTAATCAACTCCGAATTTATTTCTCTACCTTTTAATAATAAAAATCTTAAATTTTTATGATGTTGTTGTTCTGTTAATTGTAACAATCTCGGGATTGGGGCAAATGCTCTGGCTGTTATGATATCTGGGTCAATTGAGGGCATTTCTTCTAATCTACACTCATGTATTATGGCTTTGACTTTCACGCGAGATAATACTGTTCTTAAAAATGCACATTTTCGTATGTCAGATTCTACCATATGTATCTCATGTTTGGTTAGAATAGACAGAATAATAGCCGGAAACCCAGCGCCTGAACCTACATCCAAAATTCGGCTTGGCTGTTCAGGTAAATAATTACATAGCTGTGCTGAATCTAAGATATGCCTGTGCCAGATATCATCAATTGTATTGGCAGAGATAAGGTTTAGCTTTGTCTGCCACTTTAGTAATAAGTCATGATACGCAGATAATTGAGACAATGTTTCATGTGAAACATTATATTCTTTTTGCAATATTGTAATCGTGTCATTCATTTTAACTATGACTTCCAAAAAACTATATTGCGGATGATGAGTGTATATGAGGTCTTGAAGATTTTGGATTGCGACGAATGTAACGTAACACACAAACGATAGCAGCAGGTGTTAATCCTGGTATTCTATTGGCCTGACCAATCGATGTTGGTTTAAAGCGCTTAAATAATTCTATTGATTCAGATGACAGCCCACCAATGTGGGAGAAATCTAAATCTTGCGGAATTACTAAAGCTTCATCACGCCTCATCGCCTCAATATCAGCTTGCTGTCTTTTTATATAATTAGCATACCTACAATCTGTTTCTATTTGAGAATGAATTTGTGGTGGAATTTTAGCTATTTCCTGCCATAAGGATATACAATCTTGAAGCTGGATATCATGGTTTGAGAGTAAATCTACTGCCTGTGTAATACTGCCATTTCGAGAAACTGGAAGATTATGCTTTAGTAGCTCAGAAGGTTTTGCTTTTAAATTGGCTAAAATCTTCATTGCATCATCAAGTGTTTGTTTTTTATCTTGAAATGCCTTCTTCCTATGTAAACTAACACACCCTAATTCTATTGCTTTTTGGGTTAATCTTTGGTCAGCGTTATCTGCACGAAGTAGCAAGCGGTATTCTGCTCGTGAGGTAAACATTCGGTAGGGTTCAGGAGCGCCTCTTGTAATAAGGTCATCTATCATAACGCCAATATAGGCTTCAGCTCTATCTAAGTGAAAAGCTGTTTTTGACCCAGATGCACGTAATGCTGCATTTATGCCAGCCATTAGACCTTGTGCTGCTGCTTCCTCATATCCTGTGGTTCCATTAATTTGACCTGCAAGAAACAACCCGGGAAGTGATTTTAATGCTAATGTCCTGTCCAATGACCTTGGATCAATAAAATCATATTCAATAGCATAGCCAAATTGTAAAATATTGGCTTTTTCCAACCCAGGAATAGAAGCTATCATATGTGTTTGTGTTTCACGTGGCAGGCTTGTACTAATGCCATTTGGATAAACAGTATTAAGGTTTAAACCTTCTGGCTCAAGAAAAATTTGATGGGATGATTTATCTGCAAAACGGTGCACCTTATCTTCGATTGAAGGACAGTATCTGGGACCTCTGCCTTCTATTTGACCGCTATATACAGCTGATAAATGAATAGATTCAGCTATTATTTGATGGGTTTTTTCTGTTGTTCTAGTAATACCGCATGAAATTTGAGGTGTTGTTATGTTCTTAGTCAAATAGGAAAAAGGGATAGGAATATCATCAGCTGGTTGCATTTCAAGAGAATCCCAATCAATGGATGATTTATCCAATCTAGCAGGAGTGCCTGTTTTAAGTCTTCCAACAGGCAGCCCAAGGCCGCGCAATCTGGTAGCCAATTGGTTTGATGGCTCCTCCCCTAATCTACCTGCGTTAGTTCTCTCAGAACCAAGGTGAATAATACCCCCCAGGAAAGTACCTGTTGTTAACACAACAGACCTAGCAGTAATATGCGTCCCATTAGTGAGCATAACGCCTGTTACACAGCCATCTTTCACACTAAGATCTGCAACTGTCCCCTCATAAAAAGATAGATTTTTTTGCTCCTTTAACGCCTCTTGCACCGCTTTACTATAAAGCTGTCTATCTGCCTGCGCCCGAGGTCCATGAACCGCTGGTCCACGTGATTTATTTAACATACGGAATTGAATACCAGCCTTATCAATAGCTTGTCCCATTATACCATCTAATGCATCGATTTCGCGCACTAGGTGACCTTTGCCCAAACCGCCGATAGCCGGGTTACACGACATTTCGCCTATTTTTTGAAGATTCATTGTTACAAGTAGAGTGTTTGCACCCATTCTGGCAGCAGCACTGGCTGCTTCTGTGCCAGCGTGACCACCGCCTATTACAATTACATCAATATTCTTAGTAAACATCTATTTGTTTTTCTTTAAAAAATTAAACCTTAGTTATCTTATATAATACCTAATTGCATAACTATATGTCAAAAGACAGGATTACCCTATTTTCCAATACAAAAACTAGAAAAAATATTATCTAGCAAATCATCAACTGCTACCTCTCCAGTAAGCCTTCCAAGGGCATCACAAGCAACCCGCAACTCTTCTGCTATAAGTTCTGGCTCCACCGCTATATCAAGAACTAAAGCGCGCTCTAATGCCTGTATAACACAAAGACAACTTGATTTATGCCAGGATCTGGTCAATCGCAAATCACTATTAGTTAAATTAATATATGATAATAATTCGGACAATCTATCGATTAAGGATTGGGTGCTACTCTGGTCAATGAAGCTGCCTATTACCGGATTATTTTCTTTTAAAATGGATGAATGTGTTTGCTTAATTTTATTTTTTAATTCTTCACGTGATACCAAATCAGATTTATTCAGAATAACCAAACTATTCTTTATATCCCACTGCTCAAACTCACAAAGGCTCTCGGTCCAATTCGGTTGAGATGAATCTAAAACCAATAGACTAAAATCAGAATCTTCTGCAACATCCCTTGCTCTTTTCATACCCTCATTTTCAACAAAATCGTCGGATTCACGAACGCCTGCAGTATCCTTTAGAATAACAGGGATACCGTGTAAATCTAATCGAACCTCAATCACGTCACGTGTGGTTCCAGCTATCGAAGATACGATGGCAACATCTCGTTTTGCAAATGCATTAAGAATGGTTGATTTACCTGCATTTACGGGACCTATGAGCGCTATCTTGACACCTGAGCGTATTTGCTCTGCTATCTTATTACTATCAACAAGCACCTTTATTTGATCAATAAGATGTTGAATTCTGTGCGACTGTCCCTGAATAACGTCTTTCGGCAAATCTTCGTCTGAAAAATCAATAATAGTCTCTAATCTTGAAGAAATAGATATTAACTCTTCACGATAAGACATTAAAAGCTCAGATAGCTTTCCACTCATAAGATCCATGGCTTGTTGATGCTGAAGTGTTGTTTCTGCATCAATCAGATCTGCCAACCCTTCTAAATCTAACAAACCCACCTTACCATTATTAAAGGACCTGAGTGAAAATTCGCCTGGTTTTGCTGGACGAAATCCCTCTAATCCTGATAAATGAGACATTATTGATTGAATCACAGCCTGACTTCCATGACATTGAATCTCGGTTATATCCTCCCCCGTAGGAGAGGCTGTATCAGGGAACATTAAAAGCATTACTTCATCAATTAATTGATTATCTGGTGATTTTAATCGTTGATATCTTGCAGTTGGCTTATCAATATGCGGTTTTTCTGTCATACCAAAGTAAACAGGTATATTATGCGCATTGGCACCCGATATCCTGACAATAGCAATTGCTGATTGTCCAGGGGGTGTTGCTAATGCAAATATTGTGTCCGCTACACTCACCCTATTTTCCGTTTCTTTGACAAGGTTATAAATCAACTTATAATATAGGGGCTGATTAGCACCAATATACGCGATTGAAAACTGTTAAATGAATACACTGAAAACAAATCTGGGTTATTTTCTAGCAGTATCTTCTGCAAAGGGGCTAACTTCATTAAAATGGCAACAAATGCCTTTTAGTAAAAGAGATTGTTTGAGTGACGAGAATCAAAATGTTTCACATGAAACAATTAGACAATTACAGCAGTATTTATCTGGATCGATAAAAAGTTTTTCTCTTCCCTTAGACCTATCAAATTGGTCTGTAGAAATGCAAAAATGGTTTAAATCCCTCACTTTAGTTGATTATGGCAGCTCTATTTCATATCAGCAATTAGCAGAAAAATGGGGAAATAAAAAAGCCGCAAGGGCAGCTGGTCAAGCGTGTAGACGCAATCCAATTCCCATAATAATCCCGTGCCACCGAATTGTGTCTTCAAATGGTAGCATTACCCAATATAGTGGTGGTGGGACACAAAACCCAAGAGATGAACAAAACATTAATAGAAAGAATTGGCTTCTAAATTTAGAAGCACATTTTCACTAACTATTCATATGTTCAAAAAAGTCTTCGTTGGTTTTTGCGTAACGCAATTTGTCTGTTAAAAACTCCATTGCATCTAT
>JABJAN010000024.1 GCA_018666135.1 Alphaproteobacteria bacterium
ATTGCTGCCATAATGATGTTTTTCATGCGTATTACTCCATTTTTGATACTTTTTCAGCAAAGCGTTCTTTGCGTGAAAAATCTAATAGATTTTCTACATAAAATACTATCTTGACTTGAAAACTACTTTCAAATTTTTGGGGGTTTGGAGAAATGTTCAGGCAACAACAATAAACACCGAAGCTGAAAGATTGGTACCTCTTTTCAATTCATTGGAATGGCATATGATACATTGGGGCAGGCAGAACCACTGCCCCCTTCTTCCAGTCCTGCCAGCAAGATTTCAAAATTCTTGAGGAGAAAGCGCCCCGCCCTATCTCTTTTGGCCCCGCCCTATCTCTTTTGAGATGGTCAAGATCTATAATATTAGAAGCTGGGTTAACACCTTCCATTAAAGTAGAGGGACAAAACAAATTGTCTTACCAGACATTCACTTGTTACCATCACAAAAGAGCTTATTTGCTATATCGCCTCAAAGGAAGCCGTAAGCGTCAAAACGCTTTGACACCTTCATGATGGCGCTCTCGTTAAACACGGTGCTTATGTTATGGAGGATTTACACAGCTATTTAATCCATTTGTTAAAGTCATTCAAATGCAAGTGGCTTAAATGCTTATTTGCGAGAATGCCAATCTCATATCCACCACACAAAGCCTCATCATAGCTTGCTATCTTTGCAAAAAAATTTGCTAATTATAAAAAATTTATATTTTTATCTAAAACCCCAAAAACGCCAAGCGGGTTTATATAAATAGAATACTTACAACGAACACAGCAACAAATACTGTTTCCGCGATAATCAGAAAAAAAGCAGACCTTCCAATATGTCTTAATTCGCTCATATCTATTTTCATACCAACAGCTGCAATCGCCATTACCAAAAACCAACGCGAGGTAATCTGAAACCCCTCCTTTACAATTTGCGGCAATAAACCAAAGGAATTCGCGAGTAGAATAATAATGAAACCCAATACAAATATAGGTAGTATGGGCAGGCTCTCATGCTCGCCACTGCCACCTATTTTAAAGCGAATAATCAATCCTGCAATAACCACAACTGGCGCCAACATTGCAACACGCAGCAACTTAACAATTGTTGCTATATCGCCAGTTGGCTCATCCACAGAATATCCTGCCCCTACAACTTGAGCCACATCGTGAATAGTTGCGCCTAAAAATACGCCCAGCGCGTCTCCTGATAGGCCGATTTTTTGACCTAAAATGGGATATAATATCATTGCAAATGTTGATAGGATAGTAACCCCAGCAACCGTAAATATAAGCTCCTCGTCACGCTTTTTATTTTTTGGCAATATTGCAGCGATTGCCAAAGCTGCGGAAGCACCACAAATAGCAACTGAACCAGAGGTTAAGAATGCAAAATACCTGTCACTATTAAACCATTTGGACACGGTAATACCAAACCCTATGGTTGCTACTACCGCGATTAATGTAATGGCTACATTTACCAGACCAACAGCTGAAATCATATCAAAACTTATTCGAGCCCCTAGCAGGCAAACGCCAATACGCAGAACTTTCTTTGCTGTAAAATTTATACCTTCAACACAACGCTTCTCTTTTGATAAGAAGTTCAAGGCCATGCCAAAAAGTAACGCCATTAGCATTGTTGGAGCACCATAATAATCAGAAATAAATTGGGCTGCGAGTGCCAAAATTCCTGCCAAGATTACCCCAGGATAATAACGATGCACCCTATGACGGAATTGGCTATAAAATTGGTTCAAGAATTGGCTAATCATTATTTCACTTGCGATAAAATGTATGTGTAATCATCTTTTAGGATTCTCAATCCATTTTTTGCTACATCCGCTCGCTTTTTAAGCCTGTTTATTCCTGGAAGCCGCGTATCTGGCTGGGTTAGAATAGCAGAAAATAACGTCTCAAAATGAGCTATACGTTCAGCAGGCGGTGCGATGAGAATAAGTGTCTGAGCAACATTTGGCTCTGAGCTCTTTGTATCTAGGAATGAGGAAGCTTGAAATCCGTAATGTGCCCCCGCTAGCCCTGCTGTTATCAATTCAACCATCAATGCAAGAGCGGCGCCCTTGGCACCCCCCATTGGCAACATCGCCCCATTTAATGCTTGTTCGGGGTCTGTTGTAGCAATTCCATCTGCACCAACAGCCAAATCAGCTGGAATTCTTTTACCTTCTGTTTTTGCTCTCATAACCTTACCGCGCGCTATCTTTGTAAGAGAAAGGTCAATCACGAGTGGTGATCCATTGCCCCTCGGGCAGGAAAATGCAATTGGATTGGTTCC
>JABJAN010000025.1 GCA_018666135.1 Alphaproteobacteria bacterium
ATTTTCAATCCAACAAGCGGTTGCAGAAATCATAAATCAATTTCGTCCAGCTGCTGATTTAAAGGACCTTGATATTATTTTTTCATCTGATGTTAAATCAATAGAAACCGTATATCTTGATAGAACCTTATTTGACACGTCGGTTCGTAATCTGCTTGATAATGCCTTAAAATATTCTCTTGCTGAATCAGTGGTTACAATCGATTTTACCAAAACAGAAACTGACTTTAAGCTAATTATTAAAAACCACTATTCATCTGCAATATTTTTAGATCAGAAACAGCTTTTTAAAAAATTCAGGCGAGGTGAGCAAACAAAAGAAATAGTAGGTTCAGGATTAGGGCTGAGTATCGTTATGGAAGCAGTTAACATAATTGGTGCTTCTATAGATGTAAGAAAAATGAAAGGAGACATAGTATGCGCTACCTTATTAGTTCCTTGCTAATATTATTGCATATAAATCTTGCAAATGCTCTGACTATAGAAGCCAGCAGATCATATGGCGTTGACAAAGCAAAATCAGATCTAAAAATTCTATCCTCTACCGACATTGATGTTTTTCATCCCGTCTTAAGTGCCTTTTCTGCTTTAAACCCAACTATTTCAGTGAATTACTCAACAGCTTCCACTGCTGATATTTATCGGGCAGTAAGGCAATCAGATAGCCAATTTGACCTTATCATGTCTTCTGCTATGGATCTTCAAATGAAGCTGGTTAATGATGGTTTTGCAGAGTCAATAAGCATCCTTGAAAATCTTGATATTCCTGACTGGAGCCAATGGCAAAATAAATTATATGGCTTTTCTTTAGAACCTATTGGAATGGTTGTATCAGCGTCTCATTTCAACCAGGGTGAACTACCAAATACAAGACGAAAATTAATCGCATTTTTACGTGCTAATCAAGAAACTTTCCAAGAAAAAATAATTACCTATGATGTAACAACTTCTGGCGCCGGATTTTTACTTGCCACCCAAGATGATCGCCAGTCTAATAGCTTTTGGCGACTTGCAGAAGTAATGGGGTCACTTGAATCACATTTATCTTGCTGCTCTGGACAAATGCTTGATGCTGTAAATAATGAGGAATATTTACTTGCCTATAATATAATAGGCTCTTATGCCGAAAAACGCTCAAAACGCCAAAAAAATCTACGGGTAGTTTATTTTCAAGACTACACCCACATGCTTTTACGCACAGCCTTTGTCCCCAAAAATAGTTATAATGCAGCAACAGCAAGTAATTTTCTTAGCTTCTTACGGAGTAAAGTAGGACAAAATTTTATTGAAGAAGAAACAGGTATGTTATCACTTCGAAGTAATCTTCTTAATGAAAATCCATATTATAAGCCTATTCGGCTTGATACTGGATTACTTGTATATTTGGACAGATTAAAAAGACAGCGTTTTTTAGACGAATGGTCTGCAGCACTCATCCAATAAAAATCACTTTGAATACCCAGATATAAACACCCAGATAAATGACCATCCCAGTATTAATATGTGCGATTAATTAGTAAGATGCACATTAATTACCTATAGCTTATATTTTATCTATTATCCTTTGCATATTCTATTTCTTTTTGTTGATCGCAAACTATAATGAAAAAAAATCCTGCATTATCCAAACAACCTTGAGTATTTAATTCTATGGCAACGCAAAAAAACCATCCAAATTCATATGAAGCACGTGATTCTGCTAGTATTGTTCACCCTCTCACTAATTTGAAAACGCATCTTGAAACAGGTGGCGTTATAATTAAGGAGGGAGATGGGATTTGGGTTACTGATATTGATGGAAAAAAATATATTGAAGGTATGTCTGGGCTTTGGTGTTTATCACTTGGCTATGGTCAACAACGACTGGTGAATGCGGCAACAGAGCAAATGCAGCAACTGCCCTATTATCATTTAACAAACCATAAAAGCCATACACCAGCTATCGAACTAGCGGAAAAATTACTTCAGATAGCGCCTGTTCCCATGTCTAAAATCTGGTTTTCTAACTCAGGTTCAGAAGGTAATGACAGCGCTGCTCGAATTGCATGGTATTACTGGCACAGTATGAAGCAACCTAAACGACGGAAAATGATTTCGCATTTGCGCGCCTATCATGGCAATACAATTGCGGCAGCAAGCCTGTCAGGCATGCATTACAACCACGCATCATTTGGTCTTCCACTTGATGGATTTTTGCATATCACGCCACCTCATTATTATCGTTTTGCCTTAGAAAATGAGAGCGAAGACGATTTTACCAGCCGCCTTGCTAGTGAACTAGAAACTCTTATCAACAGTGAAGGCGCAGATACAATCGCTGCATTTTTTACTGAACCCATTATGGGTTCTGGCGGGGTAATTGTACCTCCTGATAGCTATTATGGTAAAATACAAACCATTCTTAAAAAATACGACATTCTATTGGTAGCAGATGAGGTAATAACAGCCTTTGGCAGAACCGGAAACATGTTCGGCACCACCACAATGAATCTGCAGCCTGATATGATCGTTTGCGCTAAAGGATTGTCTAGTGCGTATTTGCCTATATCTGCATTAATGATAAATGAACGCGTTTTCGCAGCTATAGCAGAACAAAGTGACGAAATAGGGGTGTTTGGGTTAACTTTCACTTATTCTGGTCACCCTGTTTCTGCCAGAGTAGCAAGTGAGACTTTGCGTATTTATGAAGAAGATAAAATCGTTGAGCATGTTCAGGCATTAGAACCCTTTTTTCTAGGCTCTCTAAAAGCATTATTATCGCACCCTTTAGTTGGTGAAGTTCGAGGACGCGGATTATTAGCAGGGGTAGAACTTGTTGCTGATAAGGATAGCAAAAAAGCGTTTGATGCAAATCAGCAAGTTGGTAAATACTGTGTTGAAAGAGCAGAATTTCATGGGTTAATTCTTCGCGCAATTGGAGATACTATTTCGTTTTGTCCACCTCTAATTATTACAGAGTCTGAGGTTGTATTATTGATGGCACGCTTTAAACAAGCGTTGGACGATACGCTAGAGATGGTCCAAAATTAGGGTATATATAAATTCAAATTTTAATGAGAACCTAAAACATTAACACCCCTGCTATAGCTGAAAAATTGTGCCTTAATATAGAATTTTGTATCAATATTTTAGATTGTCGTTTTCTAAAACAATGTTATGAATAAAAAAGGATAGGTGCGATATTGTAGCTAGGTGTATTAGGGCGTTCACCGTATGACTTTATTAATAGGCGTTACATATAAAACTAGTGAATCTGAAAAACTAGTGAATCTGGCTTGCTAGCTAAATGTTGGATAAGAAGAAGCTCCCTATAAGGAGTCAAATAGGAGGAATATTTAAATGACAACAACAAACGAGCAAATTGAAATATTAGAAAAGGCACTCTTAGCGTGCCAAAATGCAGGGCAAAAGCAAATCGGATGGAAGCTAGGATTCGGGTCTCCTGCGGCTTTAAAGTCACTTAATACTTCCAAACCGCTTATCGGTGGATTATTTGACACAGGGGAGCTTAAATCTGGTTCGACAACAGATGTTAGCAACATGACAAAACCGTGCATTGAGGCAGAGATTGCAGCTTATATTTCCTCTGATATTCCAGAAAACGCTGCTGAAAATCAAATAATAGAGTCTGTTGCTAGTCTTGTGCCTGCAATAGAATTAGTGGATTTTCATACAGCGCCAAGTGACCCTGAAACCATTTTAACTGACAATATATTTCAAAGGGGGTGGGTTATGTTACCATCTCTTGAAAATGGCTGGGCTAGCGGAGCAAAGGGGCTTGAAATCCACATAAGTCAAGGGAATGAGACTTGGGATCCTGCAACAGATATTGAAGCTAAAATTGGCAGTCTTACTGACAACCTTATTGAATGTAACCGGGTTGCAAATATTCTGGGAAGGGGCATAAAAAAAGGAGATATTATACTTCTTGGTTCTGTTATTCCGCCGCAACCCTCAAATGGAAAACCATTTATTGTTTCTATTCCAGGTAAGGGAGAGGTTAGCCTTCAATTCACACATTAGTTAAATTCTGTTATTTATTAAAAAAGGGGCAATTTTAACAGCCCTTTTTTAGCTTTCATAACCCACATATGTATCACGTCACTGAGGCAATTAATGGTTTTTGAAAATCCAATTGGCAGGAATGGCTTTATTGATTATTCTTTTAGCATTGGCAAGATCGTTGGATCTTGCCCTCGCTATCGCATCATTTTCAGACAACCCATGCTCTATCCAACGTGCAATTAATCTCTCTTCGATTACATCCAGAGAAACGTCAAGCCAAATACTAGCATCCCATTTTTTTGCTAAATCAGACCACCCTGCTTCGTTAAACAACAGATAATTTCCTTCAAACAAGAATATACATGCTGAATCACTAACCTTACCTCCATCTTCAATCACCCTGTCACGATTTCGGTCAAACAGGGGATATCTTGCTAGATTTTTATTTTTTGCTTTATCAATTAATCTTGCAAAATTCGTCAAATCGAATGTCTCAGGCGCACCCTTCACAGATATGAGCCCTAAATCTCTCAAAACTGTATTATCAAGATGAAACCCATCCATCGGAATTAAACAGCTTTTCTCGCCAATAATATTATGAAGATTTTCACCTATGGTTGACTTACCACTGCCAGGTGCCCCTGCAATTGCAATCATCACCACATGCTGATTCTGTGACAAATTTAAGATTTGCGAAGCGACTTGATTAAGATCATCAAATTTGATGGAAGCTGATTTCATATTTATGTTTCAAGAAAAATTTTGTTACTACTAGATTTTGGTGTGCTAGATAATTTATAATCAGACAATTTAAGTAAAACTTTACACCAAACTTTACACGCGTAAAAATTAATGCTTTATAATATTAATAATTGTCAAGAACAAAAGTTTTTCGTTATTTGGGATCAAGCGAGAATGGATATAGATGATATTAAAAATATGGAAGAATTTGCTCATATTGTTGGCATTTCTCGTCCCACGATTTCTAAATATTTTAATGATGCAGAAAGCGTTAGGCAAACCACGCGACTAAAAATAGAAGAAGCATTAAAAAAATATAATTATCGTCCAAATATTTATGCCATTAATCAAAATCGAAAACTGACCAAGAATATCGGGATTATTGTGCCCTTCCTAGCAGACCCGTTCTTTGCGGAAATTGCCCGATTTATTGAACGCCGCATCTTATCATTAGGCTTCACTCCGTCTTTGTTTTCTGCTCATGGTGACCCTGAAATTGAAAAAACAATTTTAGATACCCTGCGGTCTTTGCGCCCTGCCGGTGTTTTACTTGCTCCATTGGGAAGAGCATCTGACAAACGATACATCAAAGATTTTTGCCGTGACGTTCCAACCATATTATTTGACAGTAACATCGAAGGTATGGGGGAAGCTTTTGTTGGCTCTGATAACTATAGCTTTGTTTCTCAAACAGTTGAATATCTGAGTAGGACTGGTACACCACCCACTTTCTTTGAAATGAGAAACCCTGCTAATCCAAACGCAAATAAACGCAGAAACAGCTATATTGCTATGATGGAAAAACTAGAGCTTGAAGCAAATTTTATTCAAGTAGACGGAAATGGCTGGGCGTTTGAGGAAATTGGCCGCGCTGGAGCGCTAGAAATTTTAAAACAGGATGCACTTCCAACAAATACAATCCTATGCAGCAATGATAGATTAGCAATAGGATTTTTATCTGCGTGTCACAAATTGGGTATCCAAGTTGGCAGAGATGAGAATAGTGAAATTAGAGTCGCTTCTCATGATGATCATCCCTATTCAAAGTTCACTTGCCCATCTCTTACAACCGCGGCTCATGACTACGAATCAGTAGCTAGCTATGCTGTGGAGACCCTTTTTAAATTGATAGAAGAAGGCGGACATCTGAAAAATAGAGAAGAGAAACTTTTTTCAGCTAGGTTAATAATGAGGGACTCCGCCTAAAATAAGCCTAAATTGAATAATAGCACCAACGATATTTTACGCGCGTAAATTTTATATTGACGCGGGTCAAGTTTTCTGTTCCCATTCAAAAGCAATTTTTAGGAGGAATGAAATGCAATTAAAGAAACTCGTCGTTGCGGCTGCGTCCGTAACGCTTTTATCAACAAGTTTGGCAACTGCCGAAACTTTGACAATCGCCACAGTTAATAATGGTGATATGATCCGTATGCAGGGTCTAACAGATGATTTTACAGCAAAAACAGGTCATAATGTTGAATGGGTTACTCTTGAAGAGAACGTACTTCGCCAGCGAGTAACAACAGACATCACAACTAAGGGTGGTGCTTTTGATATTATGACTATTGGTATGTATGAAACACCAATTTGGGGTAAAAATGGTTGGCTTGTGCCACTAGATGATCTTAGCGCTGACTATAATGTCGGAGATATTCTTCCAGCAATGGCTGGCGGCTTAAGCCATGATGGAACACTTTTTGCTGCTCCATTCTATGGCGAAAGCTCAATGATCATGTATAGAACAGACCTAATGGAAAAAGCGGGTCTTACTATGCCAAAAGCACCATCTTGGGCATTTATCGCTAAAGCAGCTCGTGAAATGACTGACCGAGATAATGAGATTAACGGTATTTGTCTTCGCGGAAAAGCTGGCTGGGGTGAAGGCGGCGCTTTTATTACAGCTATGTCTAATTCATTTGGCGCACGCTGGTTTGATGAGAACTGGAATGCACAATTTGATACACGCGAATGGTCAGATACATTGAACTTCTACTTCAACATGATGTCAGATTCAGGACCAGCTGGTTTTGCAACTAACGGATTTAACGAAAACCTATCACTTTTCCAACAAGGTAAATGTGGTATGTGGATTGACGCAACAGTTGCAGCATCTTTCGTAACTAATCCGAATGATTCAACAGTTGCAGACAGCGTAGGCTTTGCACTTGCACCAGATAACGGCATGGGCGTTCGCTCAAACTGGCTTTGGGCATGGGCACTTGCTATTCCTGCAGGAACTCAAAAAGAAGAAGCTGCAAAGCAATTCGTCGAGTGGGCAACATCAAATGGTTATATTGAGTTAGTGGCTGAAAACGAAGGTTGGGCAAATGTGCCTCCTGGCGCCAGAATTTCTCTTTATGAAAATGCAAATTATAAAGATATTCCTTTTGCTAAGATGACTTTGGAATCAATCCTATCTGCTGATCCAAATAATTCAACAGTAGATGCAAGCCCATATGTAGGGATTCAGTTTGCTGCTATTCCTGAGTTTGCTGGCATTGCAACTGATGTAAGCCAAGAATTCTCTGCTGCTTATGCAGGTCAGCAGACAATTGCAGAAGCACTTGCAAAGGCTCAAGCCCTGACTAACGATGCAATGGAAGCTGCTGGCTACCGCTAAGCATTAAGTTTTCCTAACAAACATATCAAGGGGGATGAATTTTTTATCATTCCCCTTGATAGATGTTTTCATACATTCAATCATCTAAACCGATTGGAACCTCTAAAGTGTCCACAAAGCATTCAAGATCACTCGCTAGAATAATGGTAGCACCAGCTGTATTTGCTTTGCTTGTATGGATGATTATTCCGCTTTCCATGACACTTTATTTCTCATTTAAAAAATATTTACCTCTGCGCGGCGGTGACCTTGGCTGGGTTGGATTTGAAAACTATACGCGTTTTATATCTTCAAGTTCCTTTTGGCCTGCAGTAGCAACTACCATGATTATTGTAGGCGGGGTTTTAATAATCACTGTTGTATTAGGAACATTAATCGCATTACTTTTAGACCAACCGATTTGGGGTCAAGGCATTGTGCGCATAATGATAATCGCACCCTTTTTTATCATGCCAACCGTTTCAGGTTTAATTTGGAAAAATATGTTTATGGATCCAACAAATGGATTCCTTGCGCACATTTGGCGCGCTTTTGGAGCAGAGCCTATACAATGGTTAAGCCATGCATCCCTTCCCTCGCTTATTATGATCATAAGCTGGCAATGGTTGCCATTTGCAACCCTAATTTTACTAACAGCTGTACAATCACTCGATTCTGAACAGTTGGAAGCAGCTGAAATGGATGGCGCTAAACCAATTCGGCGTTTTTTCCATATTATTCTGCCGCATTTAGCACGGGCAATAACAGTTGTTATTCTTATTCAAACTATATTTTTACTCTCTATTTTTGCAGAGATTTTTGTTACCACTGCTGGCGCCTTTGGCACTAAAACACTGACCTATTTGATATTCCAACGCGTATTGGAGAGTCAGAATGTAGGACTCGGCTCTGCTGGCGGTGTATATGCCATCATCTTAGCAAATATCGTGGCTATTTTCTTAATGAGAATAGTCGGTAAAAATTTGGACAGATAGGATACATATAATGCCTAGAGCCGTCACAACACAAAAAAAGATATTAAATTCAGCCATATCATGGGCGCTAGCTATTATCATTTTTTTCCCAATTTTTTGGATTGTTGTTCTCTCATTCAAAACAGAAGGAGATGCAATAAGAACCCCTATAGAAGTTTTAACAAGCACATGGACTTTTGATAGCTATGCAGTAGTACAAGAGCGTTCTGATTATTTTAAGCACTTTTCAAATTCTGTGATAATTGCTATTGGCTCTACTTTGTTAGGCATTATTATTGCTGTTCCAGCTGCCTGGTCTATGGCATTCGTGCCATCAAAACGAACCAGAGGTATTTTAATGTGGATGCTTTCTACCAAAATGCTCCCTGCCGTTGGCGTACTTTATCCAATATATTTAATATTTATCGAACTTGGTATTTTAGATAGTCGGACAGGATTAGTGGTTATATTAATGCTGATTAATCTGCCAATTATAATTTGGATGTTATACACCTATTTTAAGGAAATACCTGCCGAAATTCTAGAGGCAGCCAGAATGGACGGCGCCAATTTAAGGTCAGAAATTTTATATATTCTAACTCCGATGGCAATCCCCGGCATTGCATCCACCCTGTTGCTTAATATTATCCTTGCTTGGAATGAGGCATTTTGGACTCTTAATTTAACAGCCGCAAAAGCAGCGCCACTTACTTCTTTTATTGCAAGCTATTCAAGCCCAGAAGGACTTTTTTTTGCAAAACTAAGTGCTGCTTCAGTAATGGCAATAACCCCAATTCTTATAATGGGCTGGTTCAGCCAAAAACAATTGGTCAGAGGGTTAACCTTTGGTGCAGTTAAATAGGTAGATGATATGAAACAAATAGAATTAAACCAAGTATCAAAATATTTCGGAGAAATAGAGGTTATAAGACCTCTTGACCTGCAGATTGAAAATGGAGAATTTGTTGTTTTTGTTGGTCCATCTGGGTGCGGCAAATCCACACTTCTCAGACTAATTGCAGGATTAGAAGACGTAACTTCTGGGCAAATCCTTATTAATGGGAAAGATACAACAAAATTAGCCCCTGCCGATCGTGAACTTGCGATGGTGTTTCAGTCTTACGCACTCTACCCGCATATGACGGTAAGAAAAAATATTGAATTTCCGCTAAGGATGGCTGGACTTGACAAAAAAGAGCGAAATAAACGCGTTGAAGATGCCGCAAAAGCGTTAAACCTAACTGATTATTTGGAAAGACGGCCAGGTCAGCTATCTGGTGGGCAAAGACAGCGAGTAGCAATAGGCAGAGCTATCGTAAGAGAGCCAACTGCTTTTTTATTTGATGAGCCTCTATCTAATTTAGATGCTGCGCTGCGTGTGGGCATGCGTTTAGAAATAAGCGAGCTACATAAGCGACTTGGTGCAACCATGATATATGTAACACATGACCAAGTTGAAGCAATGACATTAGCTGATAAAATCGTTGTTCTTCAGGCTGGTGTTATTGAACAGGTGGGAACCCCTCTAGATTTATATCACAACCCCAAAAACACATTTGTTGCTGGTTTCATTGGGTCTCCTAAAATGAATCTTATATCTGGCAATGAAGCTGATAAAATGGGTGCCCATACAATTGGCATCCGCCCAGAGCATCTTTCCATCACTAAAAATACTGGTCTTTGGCACGGAGTTGTTGGTGTTACTGAACAACTAGGTTCGGATACCTTTGTGCATCTAAATTGTGAGTCTTTTTCTGAATCTCTCACCGTTCGAGCCGATAGTGATTTATCCGTAGCATATGGAGAGACATTATATGTCACACCTGATTTAACGCACTTACATAAATTTGATAAAAATGGGCTAAGATTTGATGAAAAGGCTTAAAAATAAGGTAGCACTAATAACTGGATCTGCGAGAGGTATAGGAAGCCATTTTGCAAAAGCTTTTATAAATGAAGGCGCAAAAGTTGCCATTTGTGATATTAATAAAAAAGAAGCAACCTCATTTGCAAAATCCCTTGGTAGTAATGCTATTGCCATTGAAATGGATGTAACTAATCAGAATAGTATTGATCATGCGATTAATGAAGTTGAAAAAAAATTTCAACATATAGATATTCTAATAAATAATGCCGCTGTTTTTAGCGCAGCCCCTATTTCTGAAATTACTCATGAAGAATATAATCATGTGTTTAATGTAAATGTTTTTGGAACATTATTTACTATGCAGGCAGTAGCCAATCATATGATTGCTGCAAACAGGGCGGGGAAAATAATTAACATGGCTAGTCAAGCTGGTAGAAGAGGTGAGCCGCTGGTGGCAACATATTGTGCAAGTAAGGCGGCTGTCATTTCCCTTACCCAGTCAGCTGGCTTAAACCTTATCAAACATAATATTAATGTAAATGCAATTTCTCCTGGTGTGGTTGATGGAGAACATTGGGACGGTGTAGATAAGTTATTTGCAAAATATGAAAATAAGAAAATCGGTCAGAAAAAACAAGAAGTTGGAAGCCTGGTTCCTTTTGGAAGAATGGGAAAACCAGAAGATTTGGTTGGAATGGCTGTTTTTTTAGCATCTAGTGAAGCAGATTATATTGTTGCACAAACCTATAATGTGGATGGTGGACAATGGATGAACTAATGAGAAGTTTTCATTCTGTTTCTGATTCTAATCCTATTCGGTTAAATAATAATACCTTAATTGATTTGCCAGATAACATTAAAACGCCAACTTATGATCGCAGCAAACTTGAAGCCGGCATCGTCCATATTGGCGTTGGGAATTTTCATCGGGCGCATTTATCATGGTACATACATCAACTTCTCGAAAGAGGCCTAGATCAGAACTGGGGCATAATTGGAGCTAGTGTGCGTCCACAAGATACTGAGATGAGAGAAAAATTATTAGCTCAGGATTTTTTGTCCACGCTTATTGAGCTAGACCCAGAGGGTAATAATCACGCTGAAATAGTGGGTTCAATGATAGATTATGTGCCAATTAATAGTGATAATAATGCGCTTATTCAAATAATGGCAGACCCGAAAATTAAAATCATATCAATGACGATAACAGAAGGCGGATACTACCAGGACTCAGTATCAAAGCAGTTAGACGCATCACATCCAGACATTCGCCATGACATACAAAACCCAGATAAGCCAAAGACCGTTTTTGGCGCAATGGTTGCTGCATTAAATATTAGACACCGCAATGGATATGGTCCGTTCACTGGGCTTTGTTGTGATAATCTCCAAGGTAATGGAGCTGTCCTTGCTAATTCAGTATTGAGTCTTGCAAGATTGCGTGATGCTAAACTGGCAGAATGGATTGAAGAAAATTGTAGTTTTCCGAATTCAATGGTCGATTGTATTGTTCCAGCCACAGGCACTTCGGAAAAAGAATTAGCTCTATCACTTGGCATAGATGATGAAATCCCTGTTACTCATGAGAATTTTCGCCAATGGGTAATTGAGGATAATTTTTGTGCTGGCAGACCAAAACTAGAATTAGTAGGCGCTTTATTTTCAAATAGAGTGCATCAACATGAAACACAAAAAATTCGTGTGTTAAATGGTGGTCATCAGATATTAGCGAATAGTGCTGAAATTTTAGGTATCTCAAAAATTCATGAAGCAATCACAAACCCTATAATTGCACCGTTTTTTGAGAAGGTTGTGGAAGAAGAAATACTACCACATATCGAAGAGTTACCTGATTTGTCAAAATCAAAATATCTTGATTTAATAAAGAACAGATTTGCCAATCCTTCTGTCCTAGATACTGTGAGGCGCGTTGCATTTGACGGCAGCTCGCGTCATCCAGGATTTATCATCCCTTCAATTATTGACGGCTTAAACTATAAAAAATCAATTAATGGTCTAGCCCTTGTTGAGGCAGCCTGGGCAAGAATGTGTGAGGGAACAAGAGAAGATGGCACCAAAATATCGCCAAATGACCCTAGTTGGTCAGTGTTAAATAAAGCCGCAAAAGAAGCTAAGCATAAGCCAGAAAAATGGCTTGAATTAAATAATATTTATGGCGGTATCTCAGAAAATAAAATATTTGCATCTGCTTTTCAAAAATGGCTGACCCGCATTTATCAACACGGCATAGAACAAACCATTAATATGTATTTAAGTGAATAAAGAGCAAGGACTTAAAATAGAAGCGTCAGTAATCACTGCTGTTTTAGAAATATATTAACTATTATTAGTTCTTTTTAAAACGCGTAGCCTGCTCTCAAACTCGCCTCTATCCACATAGCATCCTTGAAGATGCCTAAACCCTGTTGTGGGGTCAAATGCTTCCCTTCCATGCAGTATTCTTCGATTGTCAAACACAACCATCTGCCCTGGGCTCAATCTTATATTAAGCAGATAATCTTTGCTCCTCGTCATTTTCATAAATTTTTGATAAGCACGATAATAAGGTTTCATCTGCAGTGGCTCAATATCCAGAAAATCGGCTATATGCGCATTAAAACAAATCTCATTTATTTCACCATCCATAGTGAGTGTAATCACATGTTTTCGGCTTTTAATATCTACATTTTCATCATGGAATCTAAAAGGGATTGAGGTAGTTGATAAGATTTCAAATGCTTCTTTATCGTCCAAACGTAGATCCATCGATATAGCAAGCCCATCTGAGAAAGTTGAGCCGCCGCCTTGTGCTTCGTTTGCAATACAATGTAAAAATTGAAACCCAGGAGGAAGCTCCTGATTAGGAAGGTCCGTATGGGGAGGTAAAGCAACAGACGTATAGGCTAAATTATTTGGATTTGGTTTAGATTGGACTTCAAAGCTAGTGCCAAAATTAGTTTTTCTTAAAAAACCTATTTTCTGTGCAATCTCAATTCCTGCACCCTGCCTATCTTCCAGCCCAGTTACCATTGACAAACCATAGGTCTGTGTTTCTTCAAGCCAGATAGCTAATTTATCATTACTATTCAGCAAGTCTCTTGCAACAGCAGAAGGTATACTCTCAAGCTGAATATCACTGCGCCAAGATTTTCTTCTGATTGCCGCTAGGTCAATCGCCGCACTCCCAGGTCTATGATTATATAACCAATCTAGATTATATATCGTCTCTTTCTGCGTATCCTGCCAACTAAGATGAAGATAATTATCATTGATACAAGCTTTTGTTATATGTAAATCAAGCAGAATGTTAGTCAGGTCAGTGATGCGCTCTTGCGTATCATGATGAAACCCATCAGGGTCATTTTCACGAAGCCATAAAAAAGGAAATAATCCTTCAGAATTATTTGACCATTTAATGTGAAGAATTTCACATTCATCGTCATTTTTCAACTCCATGGGTATCTTCTCCATTCAAGTAAAATAAATATAGGTAGATATTTATGATCAGTTTTAGCAAATCATCTGCATAGGTGCGTTACATTAACAAAAATATCCTAAATTTACATTTATTTAGCCAACCCAAAAATAAGGCTCCGCCCATTATGCGAAATGTGCCAAAATATAATTACCCCAATTAATCATTTCTGTATCTAAGTATGGATTAATCTCGCCAGATAATTAATGTAGCCAGATAATTAATGTAAATTGAGTGCAAAATGACTAATTTTCTTTGGGTATGATGGCAGAATTAAAAATCAGTTTGTTAAAAAATTCATCATTAAGCCGATTAATGCAACCAATAACTACCCAAGCAAATACAAATACAAAAGCTGCCCGCACACATAAGATTATCAGCAAAGAAGGCCCCAGCAACATTAAAACGGCAGTATCTTCAAACACAGAATGAAATAAATTTATTAACACTAATGCCCCTGCTGCGGATTTCGCAGGCACTATCCCTTGTTTGACATTCCGCACTAACAATCCGCCACCATATGCTAAACCAAGTGTAAAACCCACCACGATAATAGTAGATGCTTGCTCCCCAATTTTCAAAAATAGCAGAAATGGATTTATCACGCGATGGATTAGCTTGTCTATTCCCAATCTGCGTAATATTTCAAGTCCAACGATTAGTAAAATGATAACTAATTGTATAAAGAGCAATCCCCAGGACTGATCAATACACCACTGAACAATAGTAGGGTTAACAGCCATTTGCGGCAGATTCAGCATTGCTGCTTGGGAAAACAGACCAAAAATAGTAAAAAACCAGTGCAATAATGCGCAAAATAGAAATCCCGCACATAATCTTAGTGTAACAGTTGTTAGAATCCGCAATCCTGCTTTTTGTGAAATTACAGCTTCCAAAATAAGATTATGTGTAAACAGCATAAAAGAAGCAATGATAGTCGTTTGCGCAACCGATAAGTCTGCTATATCTGGCGTAGCGGCAAATACCAGCAAGCCAGCATAAGGGTTCGTTAAAATTGTAGTAGTAAGCCCAAGCGCCATTTCTGCTGGCAGACCAATCAATTTTAAGGCAGGAGCAAGAAGAATAGTTAGCCAAGATACTAATCCCATAATTTCAGCTATTTTTACCAAGATAATGGTTGGGATCATTACCTTAAACAAAGCAGCAGAGACCACATAAATATCACTAATTAATTTTAGCAAAATTGCCTTTAGATCTAAAAAAGACCTAGTCTGAAATAGTCTCATGATTTGCCATTTCCTCTAATGTAATTGGCTTAATCGGAGTCCGAATTCGAAAATATCCCACTTCCCCAGCGGGGCTGCCAATCATATCAGATATTAGATTAACTACTGTCAAACCACAAAATCTACCTTGGCAATTTCCCATACCGCATCTTGAATAAGCTTTTAGCTGATTAGGTCCTGCGCATCCCATTTTAATAGCGTGCCTGACCTCTCCTGCTGTTACCTCTTCGCATCTGCAGATAATCGTCGTATCAGATGGATAGGAATGCCAGTTCTTTGGCGGGTATAGTAACTCTAATAATTTTCGAACTCTAAAATATTTTTTTTGCTGTGCATGGCGTTTTGATAAATCAAACGGAGCGATAGCAAAACCTGTATCCATAAGCAATGCCAAAGCTGCTAATTCACCAGATTGTTTGGCTGCATCTGCCCCTAATATTTTCATACCATCTCCTGCTAGCAGAATATCTTGTACAGTTGTGCGCCCAAAATCATCTGTTACTGGCTCAAGGGATAGATTTTCGTTGCTCCAATGATGCATAAGTCCAAGTGCCTGCGTGAGTTGAATATTTGGATGAACACCAGCATGCAATAGAACTGTTTCTGCTTCTATATGATGTTCTGTATTACCTTTATTAAACTGTATAATATGATGTTTATTTTGGCTTCTGATGCGAACATTTGTTATAGCCTTAATCCGTTTAATGCCTGCAAATTTAAGTGTGCACAGCATACCTATTCCCTTCATCAAATAAGTGAGCATAGGTGCACTAAAACAAAGCTGTCTAATTGCTGCTGTTAAGTCCTGCCTAGTTTGCGTTTCCAATAATGCTATTGGCGGCTTACCCATTTCAATCATCTGACAGGCAACTACATATAATAATGGTCCAGACCCTATTAATACCGAATTAGCGGGGGCATAGGCTGCCGTCTTCATTAATATTTGAGCTGCACCTGCACTCATAACACCTGGGTTTGTCCAACCTTCAACGGGCATTGCTCTTTCAATTGCGCCTGTTGCTAGAATAATAGCATCAAACTGCTGGCTAAAGCTGCTTCCACCGACAGACCAAGAAACCTGTTTTTGCGCAGTAACAGACCAAATAGTTGCTCTATATTTCAATATCAATAAAGGGGTTTTTGATGCGGCTTCAATTTGATTTAACAGGTATCTACCTTTGAAATAGTCAGACCCAAAAACCCTTACATTCCGATCGCTCTGGTTTTTTAGATTTCGGTATATCTGACCTCCTACCCCGCTATTTTCATCGAACAGAGTTACCCGCACATTATTTTTAATTAGCGTAATCGCTGCTGCCATTCCAGCAGGACCAGCCCCAATAATAGCAACTCTCATTTATATCATCTCCAACAAGGGATAAGAAGGATGCCGTGAGACACGGATACCCTGTTTAGCAAGATACATACATCCCTGCTGATTAGTAAGACCATCAATAACCAACAGGCAATCAAAGCAAGCTCCCATCATACAAAATGGCCCACGTGGTTGCTGTGTGACTTGTGTTTGACGAAAATCATTAATCCCCTTTCTCAGCAACGCAGCAGCAACACTCATTCCTTCATCAAATTCGATAATTTGATTTTCAAAATAAAAAAAATTATGTGGCATTAAACCTATCCTCACTAAAACTGGATATATCTTGCGATTTAGGCCCACCAATCAACCATTGACTTAATTGAGTTGCGTGAATAGCCGCCAATGTGATGCCGCTATGACAGGTCACCAAATAGGCTCCTGGCATAGATGCAGATTGATGATAAACTGGCAGCCCATCTGGCGACATAACGCGTAAAGCGCCCCAAGCACGAACCAATCTTAATTGACCAAGCATTGGCATTACCTTAATTGCATTACTAGCAATTATGGACATTTGAGCATTAGTTTCATTATCGTTAAAACCAACTTCCTCGTTTGAATCTCCGATTTGAATAGCACCTTCATTGACTTGCCTAATGGTAACAGACGGTCTGTTAATTACAGGTGGTAGTTTTTCGGTGACGAGCACTTGTCCTCTTTGAGGTGAGATAAGTCCTTTAAATCCGAACAAAGGTGCTAATTTTTTAGCGCCAAGTCCAGCGCATAGAACCACTTTATTTGCACTAATGGTAAGTCCTTTTTTACTAACTAGACGAAATGAGCCCTTTTGCTGTGTGACATTATCAACAATTTGTCCAAGGTAATGACTTAACCCCATTTTTTGACATATTTCAGCAAGTGCTTTTAACAGCTGCAATGGGTTGATATGACCGTCATAAGGATAATAACTTGCCCCTATAGTCTGCCCACCAACCATTGGTTCTGCAGCACGAATTTCATCAGACGATAAAATTTGATATGGATAATCTCCGCCTAATGCGTGTTTGAGGTGCTCATATTCTGCTATTCGCTGATTAAATATATTCTGATCTGTAAAATACTCATATCCACCCATTTGACTAAGGCTAACATTCACGCCAGTGTGGTCAGATAAGCGCGCTACAAAATCTGGATATAGCCTAGCAGATTCCTGAGTCCACCGTGCATAAGAAGGGGCAGTTATGCCTTTACCCTGCACCCATACCAGACCAAAATTTCCACGTGAAGCACGAAAATCTGTATCTGTTCCATCAATACAAATAACAGAATATCCTTGTTGTAAAATCCCATAAGCTATGGAAAGACCAACAATACCGCCGCCAATGATTGCAAAATCAGCCTCTGTTTTCATAAAAAACCTCTCTAAAACGAAGGCTGCATTTAGCAAAAGTTACTTTGCACAATTTATACATAAAAGGAATAGGGGACCTAGCTTTAATCTTGGTGACGTAAACTAGATATACAATATTAACAAATACCCTCTTTGTTAAGGCGTATATTTATTTGAAATCAATGCTGTGAGGAAGAACTAGCTCATAGCAAATAAGATACCCCTATATTGAGACAGTATAGGCTTTAATCACTATAATTTTGGTATCTTATTTTATCCTTTTTTTACTATTATTTTTGATTATCTATTTAAATCGAAACTATAAAATCATCAAATTATTTGATTTATATAATCTTGAAGCCTAGATAATAAACCAATTAGGACTAGTACATTATCCTTTGAAAATCACTCATTTAACCAAAAATTGAAAAAATATTAATGCTCCGCCAATTCTCATATATTGCCCTTGAACATAGTCTTAATCGCGCCTATCAGGCACGATTAACGCAGCGTGGCAATGTTGCAGAAGGAGTTTTCTGGAGAAATAAGTCAGCCCAATTAGCCAGATTTAACTCTCTTTTAAAAATTGTTGAAGAAATATCTAAAACAAACCATCCAACAATCGCCGATGTTGGGTGTGGGTATGGTGCTATGTATGATTTTATGCAAAAAATTCCACGCTATCAATCAATGCAATATCAAGGGGTTGATATAAACCGAGCCATGATCAAAGCGTGCAAAAACCAATTTCCTGATGCAGCACAGCTATTCTCAGTTGGAAGAAAACCAAGACAAACCGTAGATTTTATATTATTTTCTGGCACTTTCAATCTGTGCCATACCACTAATATTGCCCTATGGGAGAAATATATTTTTTCTCATTTACAACAATCTTGGAACCTGTGTCGAAACGGTATCATTCTTAACCTGTTATGCGATAAAACACCCCAGATTAGAAACCAAATTTACTACGCTAGCAGAAAGAAATTTATCGATGATGCCAGTCGATTATTCGGGCCCACATATGCTATTTCTACCCCTCAGGTTTCTGGAGATGTAACCTTTATATTATCAAAAGCATGATGATCAACATATTTAAATAATTTTATACTTAGATTTTATTTACTATTTTTTTTAAAAAAATAAGATGTTTAACTCTCTGTTTATGGGGGGGTATTTGAAGAAATTATTTAACCAATCTTGTTTTCTAGCTACTCTGAGTAAAACAGACATCACTAACTAATATTTTTAATTTTTGCCCTCTATTCTCTCTAATTGTTAATCACGTTATCAATAGATCTAGATAAGGTTAACTACCAACCATATCAATTACATAAGATTGCCACTTCCAAGCCTTGATTTGATGGCTAATTATTAAAGTAATCTACGCAAACCATAGGGAATTAGAAAATGTTATATGATTATAGACCCATTTTCTATCCAGCAGTGCGAACCATCACCTCTAACCCTGCCGAAATATATGAGTTTGGCATTATTCTTCGGCGGTTTTTAATAGAAGAACAGGTTTTATTTCTTTTTATTAATCCACAAACTATGGTTACCAACATTGTCCCAGTTGAAGAAATCTTTTTTCGAAATCCGATGCCCTCAACAGATAAGAAAAACTCCCTTCGCGAAGATAACTCCCATCTGGCACATGAATTACAAAATAGTCACTATATTTCATGGGAACATTCTAGAAAAAGCAATTATATAGAAGCGCTATATCGGTTTACTGAAATACCAGCGACACTGGCTAGTAATGGATTATCACATGCGACCAAAAATGTTGATGGGTTTTTCTTAACAGTTGACATGTGTCCTTCAGTTAACCCCACTGAAAAAGATTTTTTTCAAATGCTGGTGGATTTAACTGCAAAAAGAAAAACACCTTTTCCTGTTGCCATTTCAATGACAGGAGCATGGATAGAAAAACATAATAAAGATTTCAATTGGTTAATAGAGCAAAAAAATAATCAAAAACTTGATATTACATGGGTCAATCACAGCTATAGCCATTTCTATCTATTAGATTTAGTTAACCAAGAAAATTTTATTTTAAACCCATTCACCGATCTTACTCTTGAATTGTTTGAAACCGAAAAAACTTTGATTAAAAACGGCCAAACCCCGTCAGCTTTTTTTAGATTTCCAGGTCTTATTTCAGATAGTAAAACCCTCGAACTCTCTAGAAAATATGGGTTTATTCCTCTTGGCGCCGATGCTTGGTTAGCAAAACAACAAAAGCCAACAAATGGCAGCATTATTTTAGTCCATGGTAATGGAAATGAACATCAGGGTATTATAGATATTATGCCAATTTTAAAAGAACATGACCCTGAAGGGTGGCTTCCTATTAACGCTGCAATCTGCTCATAAATAGCTCGATTTTTTCTTCTAAGCACAGTGGCAATATGCCTGCCAACTATTATCCATCATTATTCGCACTAAATTAGTTTTTATAGATTAAAATGCCTCAATGCAAAAAACGCATCGGTCCTAGCAATAAAAAGCACTTTTTGTTTATACATTCTATCGATATTGATTTTCAATGATTATAAATTATTCAACTGATACTTCAGTCATCATAATGACAGACCTTGACGGAACCTTGCTAGATTTTAACACTTTTGGCTTTGATCCAATTCGCCCAGTAATTGAAGAATTGTTGGAAAGCGGCATCGTTATTATCCCAAATTCAAGTAAGACAAATATTGAAATTGATAATTTCTGCAATCTATTGGGGGTAAAATTACCTTATATTTGTGAAAATGGAGCCTCATTATGCAATGCTAATTTGATTGGTGAAAGCTGGGATATACTAAATAACCACACTATCATCAAAGGTCGGGGGTGTACTGACCTTATGGAAACTTGGCTTTATTCTATTGATAATAATTTGCGGCAACAATGCTACTTTCTTACCGAAATGGGCACAGAACAACAATCAGATATTCTTGGGCTTACAGGAAAAGAGCTAGACTGTGCCCTTACTAGGCAGTTCACCTGCCCATTTATTTTTAATGGGACAGATGATGATTATCATTACCTGCAAATACAAGCAAAGACTGCTCGTCTAAATGTTCAAAAGGGAGGGCGCATCTGTCAGTTAAGCGGGGAACATAATAAGGCAAGTTTTAACCAGCTGCTTCGAGATTATTTTTCCAATCAACAACAAAAGACTATTATACTTGCTTTTGGGGATAGCTACAATGATGTGAGTATGCTTGAAGCTGCTGATATTGCTTGCATTATTCCGCAGCCAGCAAAGCCTGCCCTGATTCTTCCCACTCCTCCTAAAAAAGTTTTTACCGCTACAACAGCTGCACCAGACGGGTGGCTTGAAGCTCTTCCGAATGCTTTGAAATATTTGGAAAATTTTAATATAGAAAGGCACAATCATGGGTGATTTTCATCAAAATGGATATGTTGCAACACTTCATAATCTTGGCACGCGCACTCTTGAAACTATGGAGGCAGAACTCAAAATTTTTTCAGGTTATCGACCTATGGAATTAATACTCCCTAGTCTTTTTTCTGAGCTTGAAGGTCCTGCTCTTAAAAATATTGTCAATGAAATTAGCAAGGTTGATTATCTTAGCCATGTGATTATTGGTCTCGACCAAGCAAATAGAGAGCAATATGAATATGCTTACTCATTTTTTAAGAAATTAAATAAACCATTTTCGTTATTATGGAATGATGGGCCAAGACTGCAATCAATTCATGCAGAACTTCAAGAAAAAGGCCTTATGACTGCGGAGCCTGGAAAGGGTCGTAATGTTTGGCATTGCATTGGGCTGAGCCATGCACGTGCTAAAGCAGATGCAGTTGCAATTCATGATTGTGATATTCTAACTTATAATAGAGAAATGCTTGCACGGTTGTTTTATCCTATTGCTAATCCAAACTATCAGTTTGAATTCTGTAAAGGTTATTATTCACGCGTTGCAGATAATAAGATTAATGGACGGGTCTGTCGTTTACTTGTTACCCCATTGCTAATGGCGATGGAGCAGGTACTTGGACCTAGTGATTATCTGAATTTTATGAAAAGCTTCCGATATGCGCTAGCAGGAGAATTTTCTTTCAGACGGAACTTGATTCCAGAGTTAAGGATCCCTTCTGATTGGGGTTTGGAAGTTGGCATTCTCTCGGAGATGCAGCGCAACCAGGCGAGCAATCGCATCTGCCAGGTTGATATCGCTGACCATTATGACCACAAGCATCAAGACTTGTCAGAAATGGATTTAAGAGGCGGTTTATCTCGGATGTCGATTGATATTACAAAGGTTTTAATACGCAAATTAGCAACGCAAGGTTATTGCTTCGGTCCAGAAACATTCCGCACCATTAAAGCAAGTTACTATAGGATGGCACTAGACATAGTTCATTATTATCAAGCTGATGCAGTATTAAACGGTCTTGAATTTGATATTGATAAAGAAGAACGTGCCGTAGAATTATTTGCTGAAAATATCATGCGTGCAGGAGATGATTTTTCTTACTCGCCTATGAAAACGCCTTTTATTCCATCTTGGACACGTGTCATATCTGCAATTCCAGATTTAGGATATAGACTTCGAAAAGCTGTCGAAGACGATAATCAGGAGCTTCAATGAAACAGGATAAAAATTACTCGAATGATAAAATCCTACATAGTTTGAATAAAATTTATCCTGATGCGGAAACAGACCAGCTTGTGCAAATAACCAGTCGAATTATCAAACGCATAGATAAGGCACCCATTAATAATGAATTTTCTGCACTCTCCAAATGGGATCAACAGACTTGTGTTTTAATCTCTTACGCAGATAGTATTAGCTCTCATCATAATTCTGCCATCCAAACACTCGATGAATTTATCACAACTCATTTAGACGAGATCACTGATACAATTCATATTCTCCCTTTTTTTCCATCCTCAGGAGATGATGGTTTTTCCGTCACTGATTATCTGGCTGTCGATAAATCATTAGGTAGTTGGAGTGATATCGAAAAAATGTCTAAAGCTAGGACAGTGATGGCAGATGTCATACTTAATCATGCATCAAAGTCAAGTAAATGGTTTCAACAATTTCTATCTGGAGAGAAACCAGGACAAGATTTTTTTATAACAGTAACCGACGAATTTGATGTTTCCAAAGTAGTTAGACCACGTGCACATAAACTATTACAGCCGATAGAAACGAAAAACGGGGAGAAGCTGATTTGGTGCACTTTTAGTGAAGATCAAATAGATCTAAATTTTGCAAATCCAGAATTATTAGAAGAATTTATAAAGATTATTCTTGAATTTATAGATAAAGGAATTCGGATATTAAGATTAGATGCCGTTGGATTTCTGTGGAAGGAATCAGGGACGAGTTGTCTTAATCTTGAGCAAACTCATGCAATCATCAAACTAATCAGAATGATTTGTGATCAGTATCAAGATGACATTATCATTGTGACTGAAACAAATCTGCCTAATCAAGAAAATTTAAGCTATTTTGGCAATGGTAATGAAGCCCATTGGATTTATAATTTTTCTCTCCCACCCTTAATTCTCTATAGTCTTTTATTTGCAGACTCCTCTATCTTACGGCGCTGGAGTATGAGTATGCCGCCAGCACTTGAAGGCACAACTTATTTGAATTTTCTTTCCTCCCATGATGGTTTTGGTATGCGCCCTACTGAGGGATTGATGTCAGATGCCGAAAGAGAAAAAATGCTCCACCAACTGAAGGAAAATGGGGGGCTTTTTTCCTGGAGAACTACTGAAAATGAAAAAAAGCGCGTTTATGAAGCAAATATAACACTATATAACGCCCTAGAAAAAACACCTGACGACCCACAAGGAACTTTAAAAATACCAAGGCTTATTGCTGCTCATGCACTTATATTTGGGCTGGAGGGCATTCCTGCTCTTTATATTAATAGTTTAATTGGTGCTGAGAATGATACTCTTGGTGTTAAAAAATCTGGAATAAATCGTAGAATAAACCGAAAAAAATTTGAATTCGAAAAAATTTCAGCTGTTTTAGCCAACCCACTATCAAAGGAATCACTTATAATCGAACAGCTCAAAGAGCTGTTACAGATAAGAAAGCTGCAACCTGCATTTCATCCTAATGCAACGCAATTCACCCTACAGCTAGGATCTTATTTTTTTGGGATATGGCGACAAAGCCGTGACAGAACCCAAAGCATTTTTGCCATCACCAATCTTTCAGCAAGCTCTTTACACCTCAGTCTGTCAGAGATTAATTTGATTGATACAGAAGACTGGAGTGATTTAATCACTAAAAAATCCATTGATTCGAGGCTGCGTTATCTCGAAATGAACCCTTATCAAACTGTATGGATAACTAACTTGTCAATTGTATAACAAACCGATTATGTAGGCTGACTGTTATGTGATGTTAATTTTTAACAGGCTGTGCGTGCAACTGTTTTTGATATTCGAACACAGCAATTCCAGAAAAAACCACTCCCATCGCAACCAGATGATAAATGCTAAATGCTTCATTTAGAATAATAACCGCCATAGATGCAGAAAAAATAGGAACTAGATTGGCATAAAGCCCAGCAGAACCTGGACCAACCAAATCAACGCCTCTCATAAAAAATATTTGGGATAAAAATGATGGTATAATTGCAATATAAAGAACAATACCCCAGCCTTTCTCAGTTGGAACAGTAAGCCCATATATCAGTATCTCTATAATGAGCAGCGGTATCGTCATCATAAAAGCAGCTATTGAAAAATACCCCATCATTACGATTCCAGATACATCAGGTCTATTCTTCAGGCCAAGTGAGTATCCAGCATAAAACAAGCACGCTACCAGCATTAACAAATCACCGCTGCTGAATGTCAAAAGCAACAAATAGTCAATCGACCCTTTAGTAATAACAACAATGCAACCAACAAAAGTTAAACCAACACCCACCATTTGCATCTTATTTATTCTTGAGCCAAATAGAAAAAACGAACCTAGCAATATCATCGCTGGCATGATGCTTTGAATAATTCCCAAATTAATAGCGCTTGTTGAATGGGCAGCCATATAAAAAAGCGCATTAAACAGGCTTAGGCCACATCCGCCCATTAAAAACACCCATTTCAGCTTCTTATTGATAACCCCCCATTCAGCTATCATGGAACGGCCACTAATTGCAGCAATCAGCAAGACAACAAATCCCCATCTAAGAAAGATCAACATCATCGGATAAATCTCTCCCACCGCTAATCTACCAGCAATAGTATTACTGCCCCACCCTATTGTTGCAAGAATAAGCATTATAGGGGCACTAGCATAAATATGACGGAAAATTAAAATACTCATGACTTCACGTTAGAGGACAATTCACACAGAAGAAAGCGCCAATAGAAGCAAATATAATTGAAATTAATAAATGCTACTAAAAACAACTTGATGAATTCTAGTTTTAAATTTTTCCCAATTAAAACCAAATACACTTTAAGCCTAAACAACTATTGGTAGTATTTTTTTATTTATTAATAGGATTAGCTTTAAAAACTATTCAACAACATCACAGGTAACGATTTCATGACCAAAAAATTTCTCATAACATTATTCAGCATATTATTTATGCTATCAACAGCCTATGCTGACCGCACTAAAGATAAGACCCAAAACCTGCAAGGATCAGGTGCTGGCGGTCAAATATTAATTAACAATGATACTGATCGCTACATTTATGTCACCTGGAGCGGCACTGGCTGCGCTGGTATCAAGCAAGGTCTTTCACTAGTTTGCGAGAACGCAAAGATCGAAAGTGGAGGAAGCCAGCTATATAAATATAACTGGGGTGTAACAACCACATGGATAAATGTTGCAGATTTTTTGCTCGAGGGCGGCGTTAGCGCATGCTCGCCATTAGCAGCAAAATCTGTACAAGAAGAACATTGTCTTGCAGACCACCATGTCGTTAAAACCAAGGCACATAAAACAAATACGTGCGATGTTGCTGGTCATCCCGAATACTATAGTGTAGATTGTTACCGATAATATTTTTAGGCAAATATCACAAAGTTATTCGTATAGTGCTAGCTACCCCTTATTCTATGAAGCGCACATAATTTGTTTATTTTTGTACCTGCGAGTACCTTACTATCCAAGCGGCAACAGGGTTCAAAAAAAATGGCTGCTTAAATTTATATAAATATTCAGATAATAGACTATGCAAACTAGTCTATTATCCGTTAAATTTTTTAAAAACAAGCTATTGAATGTTGCTGTTATGAGCAAAATTATTGACGAAGAAATAGACCACAGCAAGATAGTTACTCATGCAGATATGTTTTCCCTTTTTGGAAAAATGATGGATGATGCCTTGCTACAAATTGATCATCAATCAATTATAGTAAATGTAAACCATGCTGCGGTTCGCTTGCTTGGTGAGCATTTAATTGGCGCATCTCTAACCCAAAGGTTAAATTATTCAGACCTAATAAAAGATATTCAGCAATGTTTTATCTCAAACCAGACCACTGAATTTGCAGTAACACCCTCGAATAATGAATATCATCACATCCAAGGCAAAGTAACGCCTTTTGGGAACAAAACTGTCTTAGTGTTATTGATGGATATGACTCAACAACATAATTTGGATAAAATGCGACGTGATTTTATTGCAAATGTCAGCCACGAATTACGCTCACCTCTTACAAGTTTAATGGGCTTTGTTGAAACATTGCAAAACACACCAGATATTGAAAAACATATGCTCATGCGTTTTTTACATATCATGGAAGAAGAGGCTAAGCGTATGTCACGGCTTATCGATGACCTAATGTCTCTCTCTAAGGTTGAAATTGAAGAGCATATTATTCCAACTGGCAGAGTATTTATTAAGTCTGTTATCGCCTCTGCAATAGATTCTATGAATAATAGAGCCTTGAAATCAGGTCATATAATAAAATTTACTGATATGCGTGTGTATAATACAGAAGAACCTATCATCAGAGGTGGTGTTGATGAGATGATTGAAGTATTTCATAATCTTATAGATAACGCTTTGAAATATAGCTATCCCGAATCACTTATAACCATCGAAATGACTGATACTATTTCTGGGCAAATAATAATCGATGTCAGCAATCAAGGAGAGGGTATTCAAGAAAAACATATCCCCAGACTAACAGAACGTTTTTACAGAGTTGATAAAGGGCGTTCTCGACAAATGGGTGGAACTGGTCTTGGATTAGCTATTGTTAAACATATAATTAACAAACATAGAGGTCAGCTTATTATCAATAGCCAATTAAAACAGCAGACCGTGTTTCGTATTATCGTGCCCTATTTGCATACACTAATGTCCAGCTTAAATAGTGCTAATCATACTACTTAATTTCATTACTATGTCATATCATAGTCATATTTCAGTCATATAAATGTAAAATATAAGATATTTAAGTTCATCGGAAAAAGGATTTAAAAGAGTAAAATGACTTCTATAAATGTCCTGATTGCAGATGATGAACCTAACCAGTTAGAGCTTGTTCGCTTTAATCTTGAGCAGGCAGATTTTTCTGTCATAACCGCGGAAGATGGGGAACAAGCCGTAATTTTGGCTCAAGAATTAACACCAGATATTATCTTATTAGACTGGATGATGCCAAATATGTCAGGAATAGACGTTTGCCGGAAATTACGGTCAAAATCATCAACACGTGAAATTCCAATTATCATGTTAAGCGCAAGAGGAGAAGAAGGAGACCGTATATTAGGTCTTGACGTTGGGGCAGATGATTATATCTCTAAACCTTTTTCTCCTGTAGAACTTATAGCACGGATTAAGGCTGTTCTTCGACGAACACGACCCTCACTTGCAAATGCCGTAATTGAATATGGGAATTTGCGACTATATCCAGCTCAAAAGTTGGTAGAGAGAGATGGCAGGCAAATACATTTAGGGCCTAAAGAATTTCAAATCTTATCCCTACTGATTGAGCGTCCAGGACAAGTTTTTAGTAGGGCGCAACTACTGGATAATGTCTGGGGGCACGGTGTTTATATAGAAGATAGAACAGTGGATGTGCATATCGGCAGACTAAGGAAAGCATTACAAGAATCGCTGGATGGAAAAAATTTGCCTGACCTAATCAGAACAGTTCGAAATAGCGGATATGCCTTGCACTTACCTAGTGTAAGATAGTCATTATAATATTAATTATTTTTTGTCACAAAACTGTAAAATATCGCGCTTACAACGCAGATATATTATTTTTCAACCACACACAGAGAGAGACAGAGAAATGGGTTTATTCAAAATAATTTTTTCCATAACTTTATTAATTTCATCTATAACTGCTGCACATGCGCGTGACCAGTTAAGCATTGCAGGGTCTTCAACCGTGTTGCCATTTGCAACAATTATTGCTGAAGAAATGGGTAAAAATCCGCAATTTAATACACCGATTGTCGAGTCTGGTGGCTCATCTGTAGGTAAAAAAGGCGTTTGTGAAGGAATTGGCACTCAATTCATTGATATTGGTAATGCGTCTTCGCGAATGAAGACTTCTGAGTTAGAGTTTTGCGGTCAAAATGGTGTTGATATAACTGAAATAAAAGTGGGTTATGATGGCATTGCAATGGCAAACTCCTTGAAGGGTGAGACCCTTGTAATTTCCAAATCAGATTTAGGAAAAGCTTTAACTGCTGAAATTCCTCAAGAAGATGGTTCTTGGATTCCCAATCCATACAAAAAGTGGAGCGAAATTAACGCGAAATATCCTGATATTGAAATCCGCGTATATGGCCCACCAACAACTTCTGGCACACGTGCATCATTTGCTGAAATGGTGAATCAGAAAGCATATTGTGGCAAAGATGCAATAGCAAAAAAGGCATCTGCAGCAAGAGACGATTCAAGTGGCAAGAAATGTCGTGCGATGAGAACTGACGGCGCTTATGTAGAAGCAGGAGAGCAAGATAATTTGATTGTTCAAAAGCTTCAAGAAGATCCAATGTCATATGGCATTTTTGGCTTCTCCTATCTTGACCAGAATACAGATACATTACAAAGTGCTATTGTAGATGGAACACCAGCCACATTTGAATTAATTGCAAGTGGTGACTATGCCATCTCACGCGCATTATGGTTTTATGTGAAGCATGCGCATATTGGTGTTGTACCTGGTATGGATGAATATATGAAAACTTGGGTAAAACATTGGGGTGAAGATGGTATCTTAACAGATGCAGGTATGGTCCCTATGCCAGAAGCAGAACGTGCAGCCTACGAAAAAGCAATGGCTGAACTTCCAAAACTAACAGCTGATATGCTTAAATAACACGTGACATTATGATTGGCGTCAAATAGTTTTAGTTTGACGCCATTTCTCTATTCAAAGAGTATAAATTTATGTTTTTATTGATAACAGCAGCTACATTACTATTTGGTGTTATTTTTTACTTTCTTGGCGTAAACAAAATCAAACGAATATGTAGCCAAGATGATATTCGTCCTAACTCACTATTTGGGTATCACGGCGCTTATCCAGCGATATTAGCAGTAGCACCTGCCTTAGTTCTCTTAAGTATTTGGCTTGTATGTGATGATTTGATTTTCAACTCGATGCTTGAAGCCCGTTTCCCTGATGATTTGGAAGTAAAAGGGCGACAAACAATCCTTATTTTATTGGCCCAAATTCGAAATATCAGCGATGGAATTATTGTAGGACAGCCAGACGAATGGATCCTTATTTTATCTCAGCAACTATCCGCCTGGCGCGCTAATTCAGAAGTTGCGAATGCCATCGGGGCTGTTGGATTATCTGTTTTCTGCGGGTTTATAGGTATTTCACGTATTAACCTTAATTTCAGAGCACGCAAAGCAGTTGAAACTCTTTTCCTAACTGGACTAATTATCTGTTCACTTATCGCCATTATTACTACGATAGGTATCGTTTTTTCTGTTATTTTTGAATCAATTCGATTTTTCAAACTTATTTCGCCGCTGGAATTTTTAACTGGCACTGTCTGGAACCCCGAATTTGAAGGGGCAGAACGGGCTGGATCTGGTCAACAAGGAATGTCTGCATATGGCTCAATCCCCTTATTTGCTGGTACATTCTTAATATCTATTATTGCCCTTAGCGTGTCTGTTCCTGTCGGGCTTTTCTCTGCAATATATTTGTCTGAATATGCAAGCAAAAAGGCACGCGCTACAATCAAGCCATTGCTTGAAATTTTAGCAGGTGTGCCAACCGTTGTTTATGGTTTTTTTGCGGCTTTGACCGTTGCCCCATTTTTCAGAGAAACAGGTGGTCTTTTAGGCCTTAACGTCGCCTCTGAATCTGCTCTAGCAGCTGGGTTTGTTATGGGAATAATGATTATTCCATTTATTTCTTCTTTGTCTGATGATGTGATAAGCGCTGTTCCACAATCTTTGCGAGATGCTGCACTTGGTCTTGGTTCTACTAAAAGTGAGGCAATTAAAAAAGTTGTATTGCCAGCGGCATTACCAGGAATTGTAGCCAGCATAATTTTAGCTGTTTCACGCGCAGTAGGTGAAACCATGATTGTGGTTATGGCAGCTGGCCTGGCAGCTAATTTATCCGTTAACCCGCTTGACGCGGTAACAACAGTCACAGCTCAAATTGTAACTATCTTAGTTGGCGACCAAGAGTTTGAGTCAGCAAAAACACTATCAGCATTTGCGCTCGCATTGACGCTTATTTGTATCACACTTGTTCTTAACTTCTTCGCTTTGAAAATAGTCAAGAAATACCGCGAACAATATGAATAGTAGGATTGAAGAAATGCCAACCACAAACACAGATCAGCTGGTGAATGCCAGCCTGAAATTGAGACGAAAAAAAGAGCGCAGGTTCAAGATGCTCGGAATATTAGCAATAGCGTTAGCTCTGTGCTTTCTGGTTACATTAATGGTTTCTATATTATCTAAGGGTATTCCTGGTTTCTTTCAATATTATATAACCCTTAGCGTTGATTTGGATAGGGAGCGTCTTGACCCTATCGGCGATTTATCTGACCAATCCTTATTTGATGGGCAAGCAAATAAAATAGTTCAAGAAGCAATTTTCTTAAAAACTGGGGCGACATCAAGAAATGAGAAGAAAGCAGTACGCAAACTTCTCTCAAATGGCTCTGATACAAGATTAATCTCATTTGTGAAATCAAATCCCAAACTTTTAGACAGTACACAGAAGCTAAAATTTGCACTCGATGATGACGCTGATTCCTATTTTAGAGGTTTTGTAAAAAAACAGACCCCCGAAAAACAAAGAAGATTATCAGATCTCCAAATAGAATATCTAGATACAATGAATAAGTCTGGGCTGATAAGTTATCAAATTTCTGATTATTTGTTCTTTGGCAGTGCATCTCGTAACGCTGAAATGGCAGGTATTAAGGGCGCTGCAATAGGATCGTTGTTAACGTTAACAGTGTGTTTTTTGATATCCTTTCCTATTGGCGTTGCCACCGCTGTATATTTAGAAGAATTTGCCCCAAAAAATAAATTTACAGAACTGATTGAGATTAACATTAACAACCTTGCAGCAGTGCCTTCTGTCGTGTTTGGTATTCTTGGCTTAGCTATGTTTATTAATTTATTTGGATTGCCGCGTTCTATTCCATTAGTGGGCGGTATGGTTCTAGCTTTGATGACATTGCCTACAATTATTATCTCTAGCAGAGCAGCAATTAAAGCAGTGCCGCCTAGCATACGAATTGGTGCGTTGGGAGTTGGCGCATCCAAAGTACAAGCTACTATGCATCACGTGGTTCCACTTGCTATTCCCGGCATGCTAACTGGTACCATTATCGGAATGGCACAGGCTCTTGGTGAGACTGCCCCCCTACTTATGATTGGAATGGTAGCTTTTATAGTTGATGTTCCAGGCTCAGTAATGGATCCAGGAACTGTCCTGCCTGTACAAATTTTTATGTGGGCAGATTTTGCTGAACGAATGTTTATTCAAAAAACAAGCTCAGCTATTATTATTTTATTACTATTTTTAATACTTATGAATGGGGGAGCGATTTGGTTACGCAAAAAGCTAGAACGCCGTTGGTAAAAACTGGAGAATTAGATGGCTGACCTTGATAAAACGATAGTAAAATGTTCTAATGTCTCCGTATTTTACGGGGAAAACAAAGCTATTAATGACATCAGCATAGAAATTGAACGGCAGTCGATAACTTCTTTTATTGGACCATCGGGATGTGGCAAATCTACTTTCCTGCGTACTATTAACCGAATGAATGATACAATTGAAGGGTGTCATATTGAAGGTCAAGTGATGGTTGATGGGCAGGATATTTATGCCCCCTCAATAGATGTTGTGCCCTTAAGAGCCAAAGTTGGCATGGTTTTTCAAAAACCAAATCCTTTCCCTAAAACAATTTATGAGAATGTTGCCTATGGACCTCGTATCCACGGTCTGGCTAAGAATAAGTCACATTTGGACGAAATTGTTGAAAAAGCAC
>JABJAN010000026.1 GCA_018666135.1 Alphaproteobacteria bacterium
CCCGATTTTTACAGCATCTACAAAATGACTTGTCGCTCCTGCCCCACCAGAGGCAATTACAGGCACACTAACCATATCGCAAATAGCCCTTAGCATGGGCAGATCATATCCTTGTTTTGTTCCGTCACCATCCATTGATGTAAGTAAAATTTCTCCTGCGCCTAACTGAACCGCTTCTTCTGCCCATTCAATTGCATTTATTCCTGTTGGTTTTCTGCCACCATGTGTGAATACCTCAAACATTCCTTGCTCATTGGTTTTAGCATCAATTGCAAGTACCACGCATTGAGAGCCAAATTTTTCGGCTGCTCTTGATAGCAGATATTTATCATCGACTGCTGCTGAATTCACAGAAACCTTATCTGCACCAGATAATAACATTCGTCTAAAATCGGCTACCTGCCTTACACCGCCACCTACTGTTAACGGAATAAAACAATTTTCGGCGGTCTTTGATATAACATCATAAATCGTCTCACGATTCTCATGACTTGCCGTAATATCTAAAAAACAAAGCTCATCAGCACCTGCAGCATCATATAATTTTGCCTGCTCCACTGGATCGCCAGCATCAATCAGATTCACAAAATTAACACCCTTAACCACTCTGCCAGCATGCACATCAAGACATGGAATAATTCTAGATGCCAACATTTTAAATATCCTTTGTGGATAGTTGGTTTGCTGTCTGTATCGCTTCTTTAAGTGATAAACGACCATCATATAAAGCTCGACCAGTTATAATGCCATCAATACCAAAATGGGCAAAGTTAGCACAAGCTTGGATATCTTCTATTCCGCTTACACCCCCAGAAGCAATCACAGGAATATCAACTGCTTTTGCTAAATCAGCAGTAGCTTCTGCATTTACACCTGTCAGTGCACCGTCTCTGCTAATATCAGTGAAAATAATAGCTGCTACGCCGCAATCTTCAAACCGCTTGGCTAATTCGATAACAGGAATAGCGCTTAACTCTAGCCAACCTTCTGCTGCTATCATTCCATCCCTAGCATCTGCGCCAACTGCAATTCTTCCCTCGAACGCTCTGGCTGCTTCTTTCAAAAGCGCTGGGTTTTTCAAAGCAGCTGTTCCTAAAATAAGTCTATCTACACCTACGCTAAGCCAGTCTTCTATGGTCTGTAAATCACGTATTCCGCCACCAAGCTGGACTTTTGAACCTGCTTTGATGATTTGTTTTACTGCATGATTATTAACTGGCTTTCCTTGTAAAGCACCATCTAAATCAACGACGTGAATCCAACTGCAACCGGCTGCAACAAATTCCTTTGCCTGCACCTCTACATCTGGGGCATAAACAGTCATTTTATCAAAATCACCATGAAGTAATCGAACGCCCTGACCATTTTTAAGGTCTATAGCAGGATAGATATGCATTATTTCTCTCTAAATCTGTTTTGTAAAATAATAACCAGCGACATATTCGCCGTCGATCAATGCATAATTAGGATGTATCCCAATTTTAGTGAAGCCCAATGTTTCAAAAGAATGAATGGCGCGGTCTTGGGTTGCTCTTACATCCAAATTTATGGTTTGAAACCCATTAGATTTAGCATAATTCTCAGCTTCGACAACAAGTTGCCCAGCCATACCATATCCACGTGCCCATGGGGCTAGAAAAAATGTTGTTAGCTGACAACTAAATGCCTGTGCCTCGTTATTTTGTGGGGGTTTTAAAATCTGACAAGAACCTGCGATAACATGATCTAACTTACCTACAATTAACACTCTATCTGGTATTAATAACACCCCACGCCAATAATTTTCCAACACAGAACGAGATGGTGGAGCAACCCATCCAAATCCGCCACCTGCTTGAATTGCCTCCTCTGTCGCATCACACATTTCACTCAAATCACCTGCATGGAAATCATCTATGGTTTCAACCGTTACAATCGGAATTCGAGAGGTATCTATAAACTCTTTATCTGCTATAATAAAATCATCACTCATATTATATTCGCCAATTTAAAAATGAAGATAGCAATGTTAATCCTGCTTTTTGACTTTTTTCTGGATGAAATTGTGTGCCTATTTTATTTTCATTCGCAACTATCGCTGTCACATTCTGCCCATAATCAGTCACCGCAATACAGTCATCTGGGTTATCTGGTACAAAATGATAAGAATGCACAAAGTAATAAAAAACATCATCTACTAAATATGATGAAAACGAATGGGCACTCTTTCTTAGGTTGGTTTTATTCCAACCCATATGCGGGATTTTATATTTATTTTTTGGTTCCGGTTTAAGAGCGATAACATTACCTTTGATCCAATTCAACCCTTGCGCTGAGGTGCCTTCAAATCCATTGGTTGCCATTAATTGCATGCCAACACAGATACCCAAAAATGGAATGGCAAAATTCTGAACACGCGTTTCTAAGGCTTTCTCCATATCCTGTATTTTACCTAAATTGTGCTTACAGTCTGCGAAATGACCGACACCAGGCAGGATAATTTTATCTGCATTTAATATGTCTTTTGGGTCAGAAGTTGTTGTAACCTGCCATTCTTGTGATTGCTCATTTGCAACCCTGCTTACTGATTGCTGAACTGAATGTAAATTACCAGAACCATAATCAATAATGACCAGTGATCTCATATCACAGGCTCCCGCCGAGCGTGCCTTTAGTAGAGGGAATTTCATCAGAGGCACGAGGGTCAATTTCTGTTGCCTGGCGCAAAGCTCTTGCTAATGCTTTAAAACAGCTTTCAATAATATGATGTGTATTTACGCCATAAAAATTTTCAACATGAAGGGTTATTCCTGCCCCCATTGCAAAAGCCTGAAACCATTCTCTGAATAATTCTGTTTGCATAGTGCCTAGAGTTTGGGAAGGTAAAACGACACGCCAAACCAAAAATGGTCTGCCTGACAAATCCACCGCGACCTGAGACATTGTCTCATCCATTGGCAATAAGCTTGACCCATATCGAGTTATACCTCGTCTATCTCCAAGAGCTTCCTTAAATGCCTGACCAAGTGCCCAGCCTGTATCTTCTGTTGTATGGTGATCATCAATATGCAAGTCACCATTAGCTTTAATGATAATATCCATTAAGCTGTGCCTTGCTAATTGCTCTAGCATATGATCAAGAAAACCTACACCTGTGTTTATTTTCCGCTTGCCAGAGCCATCTATAATAAGACTAACTGAGATATCTGTTTCATTGGTTTTTCTGCTTACATCTGCTTTTCGCATATTGACGCTCTTTGTAATGATTTACGCATTTAAATTAATCTTTTTTCGTTTCAGACTTACCAGTTTTTTTAAAATTTGACTAGTCTGCGATTATATAGATTACATTATTTAGATATCTGATTTTGCGTAATCATATGTATCAGACAGAGAAGAAAGCATCTTATCTACCTGAAACCGTAACTCACCACATTGGTTTTCTGATAATCTGTCAATATTATTAGCCAAGATATTACTAAGTGCTATTGCTTTGGGACCTAGATGAGATGCATTTAAAACTGGCTTTGGATGAGAGAGTAATGCTATTCGTTTTAGCTGCTCAGCTTCATCCCAAATCAATCCTAGCCAAACACATATCTGATCAATAAGTGCAGCAGAGGGACGCCCTTTTTTTCCATGCTCCAAAGCTGATAAATAAGCAACAGATACTGATAATTTATCTGCTTGCTGCTGGAGTGTTTTTTTATATTTAGTTCTTAAAAAACGCATATGCTCACCAAATGGGGTCATTATAGCTTCTCCCTATTTCTACGAAGTCTGATATAAAAGGCGCCACTGCCTCCATCTTTAGCCTGTGCCTGTCCAAATGCCAAAATATAGACAGAGCACATATCTGATTTCAACCAATCAGGTAATTGGTTTCGCAAAATTCCTTTGCCCTCAGACCCTTTGCCAGTAATCACTAAAATAGTGCGCAACTGTTTTTCAACAGATCGCTGAATAAATGATTGTAATGACCGATAAGCATTTGGTTGGGTCATCCCGTGTAAATCTAAAGTTGCCTCAATTTCAAACTTACCTGATCGTAATTTCTTTGAACTAGATGCATCTATGCCTGAAGGTTTGTCATACCTTAAATCTGATGGAGTCGGTTTTTTAGCGATGGCATCATTTCGCCCAGAAATAGAGGCTAGCGAGGTTGATAGCTGTTTTATAGATTTTTTATTTGGTTTATGAGTACTGACTTTTTCATCTATATTAGGTGTTAGAGCAACAGGTGAAATTTTATTTGATTTTATAGGCTCAACAGTTTTAGTTACTTTTTGCCATAGATCTAAACTGTCGGGTTTGGATTTTTTTTTCACCATTAGCCAACCTAATTATATACTTCAATCCGTGGGGTTGATAATTTAGCAGCTTAATCGTTTTCTGCTGTTCCTGTTTCAACCAGCCTCCAATTAGGATCTGAGCTTCTGATATCACGTTCGAATACCCAAATATCTTCTATTGTTTCACTTGAAACGCTATCCTCATCAATAATATTATCACTTGCATCAGTAAGCGTTCTGGATTGAACAGTAACATATTTAACAGAAACAGTAGCAATTCCCTCTATAATTTCTGAATCCAACAATTGTACATCTTTTACTTTTTCAACATCAATTTTTAATATTTCCCCAGCAGAGTTTCGTTGATGAATCGCACCTGAGAATTCTTCATATAAATCAAAACCCAGATATCGCCTTAGCTCTCCTACATTTCCTTCAGCAAATGCACCAAGAATAAGTGAAAAAGCTGCTTTAGCGCCATCTAAAAATTCATCCTCTTTAAAGGATGGATCCATTTTTCGAAGATCCTTTAAGCCAGAACCATTCAACATTATTGGTTCAGTCACAGATGATTGATCCTTAAAATTAATGACATTATCTTTAGCGGATTGTGGTTTGGATTTGGGTTGCGGTTTTTCAAATCCCTCCCTGCCACCAAGAATAGACCTTAATCTAAAAATTAAAAAAAGCGCAATAACTGCAAAAATTAAAATATCAATAAAAGGCATGATGATTCCCATCGTTTCGAGATGAATTTAACACAGCGTTTTAATTCTGCTATGATTGTATTATAACTCTACAAATAGGCTATTAATAAGACAAGAACAACCAACGAGAATTAAAAATGCGTAAACCAGCCGGATTATTTATATTTTTAGGGTTAGGAATCTACGGATGGATAGAGTTTGAAGCACTAATTTTTGTTGGAAATGCTATAGGAGGCTTCTTAAGTTTCATTGGAATTTTTTTAACTGCTTTTATTGGGTTGTTTCTCATCAGAAAACTAAATAAGCGTGTTTTTGCCGCTTGGCAAAAAGATAGAGAAAATAATAAACACGGATTATCTAAACTAGCAGAGGGTCTATCTATACTTTTGGGAGGGTTGTTGCTTCTGATACCTGGTTATTTTACAGATCTTATTGGGCTTATTTGCATGTTGCCTTTTATCAGAACGCTAATCGGAAGTATCATTATAGCAAATTTTGCAGATCTCAGAATTTTTTCTGATTTACGCAACAGACATCATCAATATTCTAATAACATGAACGATAATCCTCCAAACTCACCAGAACCAACAATAATAACTATTGATGGTGATTATACAGAGAAAAAATAAAACCTATCTCGTAAACAGACTCCTTTTAATACTTTATTAACGAACCTATAGTTAATGAAGTACGTCTAACAACATTCAACGCAGGTATCCTGCAAAAAGTCGCATTCGCCTTTTACATTCTATGGAGCATTTTATGGCTAATCAAGAGAACAAAAATACAGCATCCCCTTCAATCACTATGCATGCCCAATATATAAAAGATTTATCTTTTGAAAATCCGCGTGCTTCTGCTGTATTTACTAAACAAACAGGTCAGCCAGATGTGGAGGTAGGGGTTAATGTCGGAGGCAGCCCACTGGATGATGATAGATACGAAATTTCACTAAATCTGAATGCAAAGGCGACTGTTGATTCAGAATTACTGTTTCTTGTGGAGCTAAGCTATGGCGGCATCGTAAGCGTAAACAACATATCTGATAAAGACAAAAACCCCTTTATAATGATAGAAGGTCCACGATTATTATTTCCTTTTGCAAGAGCAACTATCGCTAATGTTACAAGAGAAGGTGGGTTTTTACCGTTGAATATTCAGCCTATAGATTTTGTTGCTGTATTCAAATCAAATTTCGAAGCAAAACAAGCTAATAAAACCAAAGAATAATATGATATTAAATTTTAATTAATCAGGTCTTATCCATATAGGATCTGTAATTAGCTTCAGAAATTCTGCGTGTTTTTCAAGCTCACTTTGTGTTGCTGAATGAGGGCGCGCAGGCTTTTCTGGTTTGTTTATCTCCTTAAATGAGATGTGGGGATTAGCTGTTATATTTAACCCTGCATCTATGTTACCAGTATCCTCATCTGATAATAATGTTGGTTGCTGTCCGCCTCTTAATTCAACATATACAGCAGCAAGCAAGTCAGCATCTATCAAAGCACCATGTAAATCGCGGTGAGTATTATCAATTTGAAATCTTCTACAAAGTGCATCTAGGGAAGCAGCAGCCCCTGGAAATTTTTGACGCGCAATTTTAAGCGTATCAATTATTTTATCGTCTTTTATTATGGGAAAGCCAGATGAAATAAGCTCTGAATTTAAAAAACCAATATCAAATGATGCATTATGTATCACCAGTGTATCATCTTTAATAAAGTCAAGAAACGTCTGTGCGATATCTTTAAAAATAGGTTTATCTGAAATAAAGGCATCTGTAATGCCATGAATTTTTATTGCGTCAGGGTCAATTTCACGCTCTGGGTTTATATACAGATGTAATGTCTTTCCAGATGGGACAAGATTGATAATTTCAAGAGCCCCAATTTCAATAATTTTATGTCCTTTGGATACATCCAATCCTGTTGTTTCTGTATCTAATACTATTTCCCGCATATCAAACCTTTAAATACAAATAACAAGATTTATCTTTGTGTTATCAACCAACGTTTTAATAACTTAAAACTATAGGCTTTCCCTAATCCCGATGGTAGACAAAAATCAGCTAATCGCATTTTTTCATATTGAGGTAATTGATGATGTAAAATTGCATTTAATTTATCTGATGTCATTCCAGCCCGTTTTAATGCACGTTGTCTAAGCAAAAATATCGGTGCCCAAACACAAATAACCTTATTACAAATAACATTGCTGCCTGTCTCAAACAACAGGGGAATATCAACAATAATTACTTTTTTTCTATTGTGTCTCATCTGTTCTAAAAATTTATTTCTATCTCTCCATACGAGTGGGTGAATGATAGATTCTAACTCATATTTTGCGGATTCATCTGAAAAAACAATCTCCCCTAATTTTTTTCTATTAATGCCTTGGTCAATACTTCCAATATTGCCAAAAATGGATAGGAGTTCAGGCACAGCCAAGCCATATGCCCCCATTAATTCATGCACCGTTTTATCTGCATCATGCACAGGGATACCTAAATGCCTAAACATCTGACTGACACTTGATTTTCCTGAGGCAATTGAGCCTGTTAGTCCAATTATTTTCATTTTTCAATAATAGGAGAGTATATATCTAGGCCATGCGTTCTCATAAAATCTAACAATGGAAGCAACGGAAGGCCTAGAATATCATAAAAAGAACCAGTTGTTTTTGATATAATGTGACATCCTTGATTTTCAATCTGATAACAGCCTGGTGTGGTTAAAGCAGCTATTCCAATTTCGTTTAAGTACGTATCAATTTCTAAATCGCTAAGTGAACGTAAGGTAATATTAGGCGAAGATAAATGATGCCAAACTCTTATTCCATTTAAAAAAACAACAACACTGGTATGTAATTTATGCGTTTTTCCTTGTAGCTCTTGTAAATGTATTTTTGCTTCTTCCATCAAGACAGGTTTAGAAAAACAACGATTATTTAAATCCAACAATTGGTCAGACGCTATAATAAATGCATCTGTGTGTTTTTGAGCAATTTTATTGCCTTTCATCTCTGCTAATAAAGTAGCGCAATCTGCAAGAGGCATACCTTCAAAAATCGCGCTTTGTTTTATTGATTCCTCATCAATTAATGCCGCTTGGGCAGAAAAATGAATATTCGCATTTTGTAACATCGCTTGACGTGAGGCTGAGGCTGAGGCGAGAATTATAGGTTTATCTTTAAATTCATACATTTTCTTTATCATCTAACCATTGTCTATGAAGATGAATAATGGAGGCTGCTATTTCTTCGACAGAACGGCGAGAGACATCAATAACAGGCCAATTATGTTGAGTGAATAGTTTACGTGCTTCTCTTATCTCATTTGTTATTAATTCGATATCAGCATAAGTAGCATTATTTGAATCTGACAGATGCTGAAGTCTGGTTTTACGAACTTGCATTAATCTTTTAGGATCTGTGGTTAAACCTACAATAAAAATATTCTTATTAGGCAATTTTTCGATTGGAAAAGGCACGTTTGGCACTAATGCATAATTACCAACCTTAAACCCTCTATGACCAAGATACATAGAAGTGGGCGTTTTTGACGTTCGAGACACACCTACTAATAGCATATCTGCATCATGTAAATTTTCAATGTTAAGACCATCATCATGCACCACAGCATATTCAACTGCTGCCATGCGTTTAAAATATGCTGTATCTAATTTATGTTGAGCGCCGACTTTTTTAGTTGTTTGAGTGCCAAGAACAGTAGAAAATAAATCTACTACCGGGTCTAATATTGATAGGCTTGGCACCCCTTTATCATTACATATTTTTTCTAGCATCTGTCTTATTTCTATATCTACAATAGAAAAAAGAACCACCCCAGGGGTTTTTTCTAAATTACGTTCCACTGCATCAATATGAGCTTTGTTGCGTACTAATGTCCATATATGTTCTGTTATATTTATATCTTGGAATTGACCCAAACCAGCACGCGCATATTGATGCACTGTTTCCCCTGTAGAATCTGATATAAGATGCAAATGTAATTGATTAATTTTAGCCATTATAGCCTTATTTATGAAATTGAGTTTACCTAGTTAATAAAATTGTTTTTATAAATATTATATAGTCACTTAAATTTGTGGATAACTCAACTATCGTTTGTGGATAAGTGAAATATACCTAATAAATAAATAGGTTATTAAAGTTATACACAAATTTTATGTAAGAAAAAAAGACTGTTTATAAGTTAGTGCAAGAATTACTAAAAATGTGAATATATAATATAAATTTATTAACTGATTGAATAAATTGAATAAATAAAGACAATATAAAATGAGACGTTACATATCTATGTGGATAATATTGTGGAAAACTATGGTTTTACTGTTTTTACCATTTACGATACATACATCTAACACTACATCCTTATTATAAATAATATTATTATAGATGGCATCATGCATTTTATAGAAACCTTACATGGACTAAAAACAAAAATACCTCCTATCTGGATAATGAGACAGGCAGGAAGATATATGCCTGATTATCGTATGGTACGGAAAACAGAGAGTGATTTTATAGAATTTTGTTTAAATCCAGAAAAGGCTAGTATTGTTACATGTCAGCCTATTGAAAAATTTCATATGGATGCTGCTATTATTTTTTCAGATATATTGCTTGTTCCACACATGCTTGGTCAAAAAGTGACTTTTATTAAGGATATTGGTCCTAAATTAACACCATTAGATATTGGAGAAAAATTATTAGAACCTGATTGGACAGATTACAAATTCCACCTAGAAAATGTTGGTCACGCTATAGATTTAACTCAAAAGAAATTAAATAATTTATCTGTAGGGAAAAATCTTCCAATAATCGGCTTTTCAGGCTCACCATGGACATTATTTACTTATCTAACAGAGGGTGGATCATCTAAAGAATTTATTAATGCACGAAAGTTCTTATGGTCTGATACTAAAAATGCAGAAGCTGTATTCGATATATTAACTTCAGCTATTATCCATTTTTTAGATATTCAAATTAAAGCAGGTGTGAGTGCTGTTATGTTATTTGATAGTTGGGCTGGTGCTATTCCATCTCGTTTTAGAGATAAATTTATTTATCAGCCAACTCAAAAAATTGTAAATTACATAAAAAAAACCTATCAAGGGCTGCCAATAATATGTCTTCCAAAATCAATAGGAGAAGGCATTTTAGAGTTTTCTGATAAGGTTCAGCCTGATTGTATAGCTGTAGATCATTTAACAGATATTAAGTTTGTTAATAAATATCTTCCAAAAGAAATAGCTATCCAAGGTAATATTGATCCCATTTGTTTAGTAACTGGCGGGGATGTGCTAAAAAGAGAAGTGGATTATTTGCTTAATTTAGTAACGGATAGACCCTATATATTTAATTTGGGGCATGGTATATTACCTGAAACACCTGAACAGCATGTAGCTGATCTTATTTCCTATGTGAGAGGAAAATAAAATTGGATTATCAATTAGTTAAGGCATTCCATTTGATTTCAATTATAGCATGGATGGCTGGATTGCTTTATTTACCACGATTATTTGTGTATCATTCTATGGTTGAAGTTGGGTCTGTTCGCTCACAAACATTTAAATTAATGGAAAGACGATTACTAAAAGGGATAATGAATCCAGCAATGATAATAAGCTGGTTGCTTGGTCTCTATATGATCCATCTTAACCCCATGTTATTACAAGAAAAATGGCTAATTGCTAAGCTTGTTTGTGTTATTTTTATGACGTATTTTCATATGAAATTTGCTGGTATGAGACGCAAGTTTGAAATGGATGAAAATAATAAATCCGATAAATTTTATCGGTATTGGAACGAAGCTCCAACTATATTAATGATAGTTATTGTTATATTAGCAGTGGTGGAGCCTTTTTGATATTATTTACTATATTTTTAACTTAATTGACATAAAGCATAATAATAAGATATCATAATTTATCCTTCCTTTAAACTTAATCAGATAAGTTTACCCCCATGCATCTACAAGAATTAAAATCACGGTCTCCGTCAGAATTATTAGCTTATGCAGAAGAATTAGAAGTAGAAAATGCGTCTACTTTGAGAACACAAGATATGATGTTCGCTATTTTAAAGCAATTAGCTGAGAATGAAGTTGTTATTAGCGGCACAGGTGTGCTTGAAGTGCTTCAAGACGGATTTGGCTTTTTACGAGCGCCAGAGGCTAATTATTTACCTGGACCAGATGATATATATGTATCACCTAGTCAAATAAGAAGATTTAGCCTGAGAACAGGGGATACTGTTGAAGGTGAAATTAGAGGACCTAAAGAAGGAGAACGTTATTTTGCGCTTCTGAAGGTTGATTTGATTAATTTTGAAAAACCTGATTCTGTACGTCACAGGATAAATTTTGATAATTTAACACCTCTTTATCCAGATAAAAAACTCACAATGGAATTACCGTTTGATCCAGATAATAAGGATAAAACGCCGCGCATCATGGATTTGATTGCACCTATGGGTAAGGGTCAAAGAGGTCTTATAGTTGCGCCACCTCGTACAGGTAAAACAATGATGTTGCAGTCTATTGCACATGCGATATCGCTAAATCATCCAGAAGTTTATCTTATTGTGTTACTTATCGATGAGCGTCCTGAAGAAGTCACAGACATGCAACGTTCTGTTAAAGGGGAAGTTATCTCATCTACCTTTGATGAGCCAGCGGTCCGGCATGTACAAGTAACGGATATGGTTTTAGAAAAAGCAAAAAGACTTGTTGAACATAAACGTGATGTTGTTATTTTACTTGATAGTATCACACGTCTTGCGCGTGCATATAATACGGTTGTTCCTTCCTCTGGTAAGGTTTTAACAGGTGGTGTAGATGCTAACGCATTGCAAAGACCAAAGCGATTTTTTGGGGCTGCTCGAAATATTGAAGAAGGTGGCTCACTTACAATTATTGCAACAGCTCTAATTGAAACAGGGTCTCGCATGGACGAGGTTATCTTTGAAGAGTTCAAGGGAACAGGCAATAGCGAGTTAATATTAGATCGTAAGCTTGCAGATAAGCGCGTATTCCCAGCAATAGATGTTACAAAGTCTGGAACAAGAAAAGAAGAGTTGCTTGTTGATAAAGCCATGTTAAACAAAATGTGGATGTTGCGTCGTATATTAATGCAGAGCGGGCCAATAGATGCAATGGAGTTTTTAACAGACAAATTGCGTTACGCAAAAACCAACGAAGACTTTTTTGAACATATGAATAGTTAGTGAAAATGTGCTTCTAAATTTAGAAGCCACTTCTTTCTATTAATGTTTTGTTCATCTCTAGGGTTTTGTGTCCTACCACCACTATATTGGGTAATGCTACCATTTGAAGACACAATTCGGTGGCACGGGATTATTATGGGAATTGGATTGCGTCCACACGCTTGACCAGCTGCCCTTGCGGCTTTTTTATTTCCCCATTTTTCTGCTAATTGCTGATATGAAATAGAGCTGCCATAATCAACTAAAGTGAGGGA
>JABJAN010000027.1 GCA_018666135.1 Alphaproteobacteria bacterium
ATTATTTATTATTACTTTTTTTAGGTAAGTTAATCATAACGTCTATTTGTATTGGCTTTGGCATGTTTGGCGGTGTTTTCTCGCCTGCCTTATTTCTTGGCGCAACCAGTGGCGCATTGTTAACCAAATTAGCTACTGTAATTGGCGGAGTGGCTACAGGCGCTGCTATTGGACCTGGATTGATTATCTGCGGTATGGCAGCGATATCGAGTACGGTAGTTGGCACGCCCATTGCGGGGGTGTTAATCATGTTAGAATTAACCATGAGTTATGAACTAGCACTTGCTGCTATGCTAAGCGTGGTAACCAGTGCTTTAATAGCGAACCTATTATTTGGTCATTCCTTTTTTGATAGACAATTACTCGATCGAGGCATCGATATTTCACAAGGAAGAAGTCAAATAGAAATGATGGAACAATCCATTCGCCATCTTGCCACTGCTGATTATGTGCGTTTTTCTGCCGATGATTCTGTAGCAAAGGCGATCCAGAAAATGACAGAAGCACAGGTAAGTGAAGCTTATATAATTTCTGGCAATAATTATTTCGAAGGTAAAGTCAGCCTACATGGGATGTTAACTAGCCCAACAGACCTTGCGGTTACCTCTGCTATAATTAAAAATCCGATAAGCATAAAACATGATGCGTCACTTCAACAAGGCATTGAAATTGCCAGCGAATTTGTGGGGGAATCTATCCCTGTTGTAAACCGAGAAACAAATGAGATGCTTGGTATTTTAAGTGAGGCAGATTTGTTTCAGGCTTATCTTGCTACCCAAAATAAAATCATTGATTTAGAAAAAAAATAATGTGTTCTAGCGGTTTTTTTATTACGCCAGAACATCAATCTGGTCACTAAACCTTGGCATATCTTCATGAATATTTGAGGTTCTGGCTTCACGTGTTGCAGCCATATTTTGCGAATAGCCAGGTGCCATTGCGGAACGCGCAACTAAAAAATCCTCTGCACTAATTGATGAAGGTGCAAAACGTGGATGAGATATTATAGTCTGCGGTCTGTTTTCTTCATACTTATGAGAGCGTCCAGTGGTTTCCGTTGGCGCAAGTCCGTAAATTGTTTGCTGTAATGTTGGCATAATGTTTGCACGCATAGCTGCAAGCGGTTGAGCTATCGTTTCGTTTTTTGGCTGAACATTCGGTATGCCCAATTGTGAAGAAACTGGATAAAACATATTTTTTTATAACTGATTCTTACTGAATCTCAAAGCACTGGAGTCAAAAAATCCAATGAATTACAACAAAATGTTAGACGCCTATTCAAATTCTGAGAAAAAAGCCGTTATTGAGGCTGAAGACTCCCATTCAATGGTTCTCTTATTATTTGATGAATTGATTAAATCTATTCGAATTTTTAGCGAAAATATTGACCCAAAAACAGCTGATTTGGAATTAAGATCCGTTAAAATGAGTAAATCCTTAACCATTATCTACGCTCTTCAATCTAGCCTAGACTTTGAAAAAGGTGGTGAAATAGCCGAAAATTTATTTAGACTATATGAATATGCAAGAGAACAGATTTTAATTGACCATAAATCAGGTGTGGCTGAGGGTGTTCTTGTTGCTATTTCCTCACTAGAAGATATTCGGGAAGCTTGGGTTGAGATAAGATCTATATTATGATCAAGACCTATGATCCAATTGATAAATTTAACGATTTATCTTACCAGCTGTTGCAAGCTATCAATCAGCAAAATTTTGATAAGGCACGTTTACTTGCCATAAAACAGAATAAACTGATTGATAAGCTTGCAATCGCTAGCGATTCTTCGCGCGTGTTAGATAAAAAAGGGGATTGGCAGAGTGCGCTGGAAGGCTGTCAAACATTACGAGAGGCACTGCAATCAGAGTTAAAAAAACTAAATACTGATACCAGGAACTCTCTTAAACGACTTAAAGGGTATTCCAGATAACCCTAGATTTTTGAGATAAATCCAAAAATTAAGGTGTTTCTATATCGATAGGCGTATCTGTATTAGGCGTTGGCTTTTCAATCATCAGCTTTTTCATTTTTTCAATCAGGGTTGTCCTGCGTAATTTTAACGAAGAAGCAGCTTGACTGACCATGCCCTCTGTTTTTTCCAAAGCTGCTTCAATTAAAACTACTTCGACATCACGCAAATGTTTTCTCAAGTCAATTGTGTCAAAATAAGAAAACCACTGTTTATAATGAGTTGGATGAGGTATCGGTTTTTCTACATCAGGCAAAACTTGAAAATCATCTTCGGTCATTAAATCTGCTGTTGCATCCCACAACAATGATTGTTCTTCCTCACGGTCAGGCACTTTTAACCTTAGTAAATTCTCTCGAACATGCTTACTGGTAATTCTGCTGTCCTGAAACAAAACACTAGCTCTCTCAATTACATTACGTAATTCACGCACATTACCTGGCCAAGGATATTTTGATAATTCGGTAAGACCAGAATCATCAAATTTAGGCAGGGATGCATTTATCATCTTTTGCGCCATTGCTTCAACCAAGTCTGGAATATCAACTGCTCTTTCTGCCAGAGAAGGTACTTGAACAGGAAACACATTTATTCTGTAGTAAAGATCTGACCTAAAAGAACCTTCATCGATTTTTGCCTCAATATTCTGATGTGTTGCGCAAACGAGCCTAAAATCAATTTCGATTTCCTCGTTCCCACCTACGCGTTGAATTATTCTCTGCTCCAACGCCCGCAATAATTTAGATTGAAGAGCAACAGCCATATCCCCTATCTCATCCAGAAATAAGGTACCACCATGCGCCTGCTCAAACCGACCTGCCCTGGTTTTTTCAGCCCCTGTAAAAGCACCTCGCTCATGCCCAAACAATTCTGATTCTAGCAATTCTGTTGGTATCGCTGCACAATTTACAGAAATTAACTTGCCTTTCCTCCCAGATAATTCATGGATGGCACGTGAAATAACTTCCTTACCAGTTCCTGTTTCTCCTTGGACGA
>JABJAN010000028.1 GCA_018666135.1 Alphaproteobacteria bacterium
CTAAAACCATCCGCAATGTGATGTCAAATTCATTTGGTTTTGGCGGAACTAATGCCTCATTGATAATTGGTGAGGTTGATTAGGGTGATGTTACAAGCCTTCAGGCTGTTTATACGTGTAACTCTTATCGTTTTTATACTATCTGCAGGTATTGCAATATCTGGTTATGTTCTCATTAACTTTGCTACTAGTTCAAAAGGACAGAACGCAACAGCAGAGATTATTTTGGTTAGTCCAGGCGATGGTGACAATACTATAAGCTGGGAATTATACCGGAAAAAAATTATATCAAATCGGTATTATTACTTTATCGCAAAATATACGTCTATTAAATCTTTTGTTCCAAAAGTGGGAGAATATGAAATTCCTGCTCACGCTACACTTAGACACGCAATGGATATTATGCATGCTGGGGTGTCTTTGCAGCGCAAAGTAACATTTCCAGAGGGGTTAACCTCAAAAGAAATAATATCTATCTTGAATAATGCTCCTTTTATGACAGAACAAATTATATTTATTCCTGAAGAAGGTAGATTGTTCCCAGACACATATTTTTATACCTATGGGATGTCTCGCCATGATATTCTTAATATAGTAAGTCAAAAATCTGAAATAACAATCGCAGAATTATGGGCAGATAGGCAGAAAAATCTTCCCATAAAAACACCAAGAGAGGCAATTATTCTTGCTTCAATTGTTGAGCAAGAAACAGGGCAGCCAGATGAGCGGGCTCTTGTTGCTTCTGTGTTTTTAAATCGATTGCGTTTGAATATGCCTCTCCAATCCGACCCTACTGTTATTTATGGACTAAAAAAGAAAGGTGTGCCGCCAAAGCGTCTTTTGAAAAAGCATTTAAAGCAACAGCATGAATGGAATACATATATGCTGAGGGGCTTACCTAAAACAGCTATTTCTAACCCTGGAATGGCTTCAATAGAAGCTGTGTTAAATCCAGCAACAAGTAATTATTTATATTTTGTTGCAGATGGCAAGGGAGGGCATTATTTTGCAAAAACACTGGACGAACATAATAATAATGTCAGACGATATAGACAATTTATAGCAGACAATAATTAGCAGGAGCCTATTTTAACATGACATTTCCTATTACTAGGCGCGGATTAATGCTGGTATTATCTTCCCCTTCTGGCGCTGGGAAAACCAGCATTTGCAAAAGACTATTAGAACAGGATGCTGAACTTACACTTTCTATTTCAGCAACAACCCGCAAAAGACGTCCTGGTGAAGTTGAAGGTCAAGATTATCAATTTATGTCAACAGCAGAATTTGAAACTAAGATAAATCGGTCTGAATTTCTTGAATATGCGCAGGTGTTTGGTAATTATTATGGTACGCCCTCAAATTTGGTTGAACATAGCCTAAAATCTGGAAGAGATGTTTTATTTGATATTGATTGGCAAGGCACACAGCAGTTAAAAGCTAAAGCAAGAGAAGACCTTGTTTCTATATTTATTTTGCCTCCATCAATTAAGGAACTTGAAAAGAGACTTTTTAAACGCGCTCAGGACTCAGCTGAGGTAGTTGCAGATAGAATGTCAAAATCAGCTAATGAAATGAGCCATTATCCAGAATATGATTATGTAATTATCAACCATGATCTAAAGACGTCGGTTCAACAGATACAATCAATATGCCTTGCGGAAAGACTGCGTAGAGAAAGACAAATCGGGCTAGTAGACTTTATACAACAGCTTCGCTCACAGCTTTAATATAGAATGAAATGCCCGTCATAATACGAACCTATCAAATCCAGACAGAATAATTATAATTACAGTTGTGATGATAGATGGTTTGCAAGTTTGCAAAAAGCCTGTGTTGATAATTCCTGTGGTCTGATCTGAGGGTCAATTCCAAGCGCAGAAATCATTTTTTCACCGCCAAGATGTTTGAAGCTTGCACGGAGCATTTTTCGGCGTTGATTGAATGCTATTTGTGTAACTTTTTCTAAATCCGAAAATCTACATTCATAAACAGGGCTCTGTCTTGGTATAAGTTGAATAACAGCAGAAGTTATTTTTGGTGGCGGAGTAAAAGCAGAGGCTGGAACTTCAAATAAAATATGTGTTTCTGCAAGCCAATTGCAGATAACAGATAGCCTGCCAAAGTTACTATCTCCTGGTTTTGCACTAATGCGCTCAGCAACTTCTTTTTGAAACATTAAGGTCATTTTTTGAAATGAGGATGCATGCATTAGCCATTGGATTAACAAGGGGGTTGCTATATTATACGGTAAGTTAGCTATGATTTGCCTTGGTTGTTCTCCATATTCCCAAATCGGTAGGGTAAGGGCGTCTGCTTCTAATAGCGATAATCTGTGTCCAGCTGCTTGCTTAAGAGGCTCTAAATAAGCAACGGCGCGTTGGTCTTTTTCGATGGCAATTACCTGGGGTGCGCCAGCAAGGAGGATAGAGCGGGTAAGCCCTCCTGGGCCTGGTCCAACTTCTATTACACTTCCGTTAAATGGCGCTGCTGATAGTGCAATCTTATCGGTATAATAGCTATCAAGAAGAAAATTTTGTCCTAATGATTTTTTGGCTTTTAAATCTAATTTGGACAGGCTTTCCCTAAGAGAGGGAAGTTGGTTAATGGGGTCAATTATCATCTTATAGATCTGCTATTGATTTGCGTATATTTACCCCGAGTTTGACTGAGATTTTCTGCGTATGAAATAGCGGCTAATAGGCTATCACACTTAGCGATATTTTTACCAGCAATATTATAAGCAGTTCCATGGTCAGGAGATGTACGGATAAAATCAAGCCCAAGTGTAATGTTAACAGTATTATTAAAATCAAGTGTTTTTACCACCGGAAGAACCTGGTCATGATACATACCAATAACAAGATCATAATTATCACGTGCTTCCTGATGAAAAAGAGTGTCTGCTGGCAGCGGGCCATCAATGTGAATATCCTCAGATAAAAGCTGCGATATAACAGGTGAAATCATATCAATTTCTTCACTTCCAAGAGCGCCTTGCTCACCTGCATGAGGGTTTAGTCCACATACCGCAATCCTAGGATTTGGAATGCCAAAGTCAGTTATCAAATCCTGTCTTGCTATTACTATCGTCTTATATAGCAAATCATAGGTTAGAATTGAGGGAATTTCTGATACAGGATTATGAATAGTTGTTGGTATAACTCTTAAAAATTTATTGGCTAGCATCATAACAGGCTGTGTACGTACGCTTGATAAGGTTGCAAGAAACTCTGTATGACCTGGAAATTTAAAACCAGCTTGATACAAAATAAACTTGTTAATTGGGTTAGTTACTAAAGCACTTGCATTTCCTGATCTTATCTCGGAAACAGCAGATTTAATAGCATCAATGATCGCTAAGCTGTTTTCTTTAATTGGTTTGCCAGGAATTATTTCGGCTGGCCAATTATGCTCAAGAATAGTTAAGCAGCCTGGTTCTATTACTGTCCCTTTTTGCCAGACATGGATTGGGATGTTTATACCAAATTTTTTTGCTGCATCAGCCATGTGTGCAGGGTCAGCTATTGCCACAAAAGCTATAGGGGAGGCAAGTGCTGCTTTTAGCGTGATTTCTGCACCTATTCCAGCTGGGTCTCCTGGGGTTACAATTACTGGTTTGCTTGTAGAAGAGATATCACTCATTACATTTTTATTTCAATACTTGCGGCTCTTCTTAGCCGCATTAGATATCGCATGCTTAACACTGAATATAACTTATTAAACTCTACTTCATTAAGCTGTTCTATGGTTGGAATATCTGGTTCTTGTTGAGAGCGACTACATACCATAAATATAGCTAATTCATTCTCATTTGTTTGAATGACTTCACTTGGTGTATCAATATCAAGTTTTAAGATCATCTCTTGAAATGATGTTTCAAGATTTTCTATTTTTACATTATTAATCTGGCTTAGAACATCGCTACCTAGGGACTCATGGTATGTTTTTAAGTCTGAACAAGAAGTTATATTTTTAGTATCAGTTTCTAATTGGGAGATTTTTTGATTTTTTTCATCTTCAGAGACATTCTCTGCTAACATTAATACGGCACGCCCGATAGAAATGACATCAAGAGATGGATCGTTAAATCCTAATTTGCGATACCCATCTATTTTAAAAATATAGATTAGCTCACCTGACTGGATAGAAAAAAATTGTTCACCCTCAAGTCTCGCATTATCCATAGAATTTTGAATATCAGCGGGAAGTTTTTTTGCTTGCACCCATCCAACTTTACCCCCATTTTTAGCACTTCCAGACATAGAATATTGTGCGGCAATAGCATTAAATTCTGCGCCTTTTGCGATGGCATTTAACAGCTGTTCAGAAAGTGTGCGTGTTTGCTCTAAAGGTCTTGAAGGTATAGGCATCAATACGATTTCAGAAATATTATATTGAGGAGCAGATAAATCATTCAATAATCGCTGCTGTTCAGCTTCAGCAAGAGACTGTATTTGAGAGAATTGACGCCGAAATTTATTCGTTAATACGCCTGTCCATACAATATCTGCTTTTATTTGGTCAATTGCCGTTGAAACTGGAATGCCAGCAGCCTGCAAACGCTCTGATGCTGCTAGATTTTGAAGGCTATATGCATTTTCGAAAAAAGAACGAGCAGAAGCAGTAGCCTCTGTAAATGAATTAGGATTGATTGCCTGTGCAGCCTGAATTTTAAGTGTCTCGTCTATGAGCATTTCCAGCGCAGCTGAACGGTATTGTTCAAGATCTTCTGTCGCTGCACTCTTGTTCGTAGATAGCAACAATAATTGAACTTTATTTTCTAAGTCTATTGAGGATATGGCTGTACCATCAACTATCGCAACAACAGACGCTTTGACCTGTGCGTATGCAAAGTTCAGAGGTAAGAAAATTATGTGTATTAAGACTAGGCTAAAAACAAGGCTGAAAACAGGGTTAAAAACAGGGCTGCAAGTAACAGACTTGTTTTGCTTGGTGTTTGAAAAATTATGAAATAGGCGGTGTGTATTCATTTGAGGGGTCTTCATCAATATTCATCTCCACGAGCAAGAAGAAAGCCGCTGATTGTAAAAATTAAAATAGCTGGCAGCCAACCTGCAACATAATCAGGTAATCTTGCATTATGACCTAGAAGAAAAATTAAATCAGAAACAAAATAATATAAGAAGCCTGCACATAACCCTAAAATAATAATTCTTACTCTTTTTTGTCTGGCAAATGATAATAATGTGCAACTAGCGGCTAGTAAAGCAAGACCAATAAGCTGGATTGGTAAAGCAAGTGTTTTATAAAACTGAACACGCAATATTTCAACAGGTATTCCAGCTGTTTGCAAAGTATCTATGTAATCTGATAATTCATAAAAGCTGATGGTTCGCAGAGGTCTTCCCGCATTTAACATAATAGATCTATCCAATGTCGATTGAGGTTGGAAACCTCTTAATGATTTAATTTCACCATTCAGCTCAATGCGTTTGGGTTCTTTAAATGTCCAGAAGCCCTTATCGAGTTGCATAGAATTTGCTTTCACCATCCATTTCAAACTGCCAGTTTCGTTTAGAATATATAAAACTGGCTCAAAAATAATCGCTTGTTCTGTGTTTACGCTAGAGCCGTTAATAATCACATTATCATCAAAAAAGGTATCACGAAGCCAAATGCCAGAAGAAGATATTGAAACAAGGCTCTTCGGTGTATTATTAAAAATCGAATTCATTTGTGTATCATGCTGTTGGCTAATTACGGCAGAAATTGGATTAAAAATTAAAATGTGGAAAAGACCAAGTGAACCTGCCACTAAGATAATCGGAAATAAGGTTTGCCATATATTTTGACCAAAGCTTCTAATAGCTACAAATTGGTGGGATTTTGACCAGAAATAAAAGCAAGTCATAGAACCAAATAATAGCCCAAACGGAAGAATTTCATCAAATATAGTTGGGAGATTCATCATGCCTAAGGTTAAAATTGTAATGTTGGATATATCCAAATCATATTTTGACGCGCGCTGGTACAATTCTATGAAATCAATCAAAGCAACAAAACATAATAACGTAAATAGCGCTCCCATAATCCAAGCAAAGTAATTTCGTGCAAGGTAGACTGTGAGAGTTATGGATGGAAACCAATTCACTTATGCATCTCCGCTAATTGAAAAGATAATAACCTGTCTTTCTGGCTGCTGCTATAAATAATGATAATGCCAATAACGGCAGGAATGATAAGAACAAGATACATTATTGGCCAGAGAAATGGATAATTTATGACAACTGATTTACTCATGATATAGGCTATTTGAACAGCTAATCCAAACAAGCCTGCTAGCGTTAGCCGTTTGGCAAGACTGACCTGTTTTGAAAGACGATAAAAAAACATAGATACCGCTGTAATGGCAAGGGTGATTACAATTAAAGGAGAAGTTAAGCGGTAATGTCCCTCAGCAAATCGCTGTCGCCAGAATCTCTCACTCTTTGCAAGATCGCGATTAAATAAATTTCTAACAGATTCCTCATTCGCATCTAACAAACGATTTGATGCAGTTTGCTCTTGGTTCTCTCGGCTAATATTAAGAGTGTAGCTATCAAAAGATAGGGTGTTACTTGTTTGAGATTCAAAATCTTTTTCATTGCTTGTTTCTGTTCGCTGACCATTATTTAACACAACGATAGGAAGATTATCTGCAATTGTGAATTTACCAGTCTCAGCTGTGAATGTTACATTGGTTTTTGGGGTGCGTTTGTCTTGAATAAATACATTTCCTACCGCGTTAGCAGATAGTTTTTTGCCAAAGAAAATAGTTAAATCCTTATCAATATCGATAAATATATTTTCTTGTATTAATAATTTGGGAATAGTATTTCGCACTTCCTCTTGGATTGTTTTAAACCCTGAAAAGAAAAGCGGTAATAAAACCAAAGAGTTAAAAAATAATAGGGCTGACAGCAATACACTAAAAAAAATAGGAGCGATTGAAAGTTGCATTGGGCTTAATCCTACCGCATGCATTACCACAATTTCTCTGTCTGATAAAAATCGATTTAATGTCCATAAAATAGCAATGAAAGCTGATAATGGTACAGTGATAATCAGCCAAAGCGGGGCAGCTAGTGCTGAATAAAGTAGAAAATCCCGCAATGATGCCCCTTGTGCTATCACAATATCCAAAATCCGAAGAGATTGGTTTAACCAAATCACAGCCATCAAACAGCCTAGAATAATGAACCAAATGCCCATTATGTGACTAAATAAATATTTATTAAGTTGGTTGTTCATTAAATTACCAAACACTATATTGTAAGGGATATTATAAACACATTCAATTTGAATGCCCATAAAGAAATTTTATAAGGATAATAACTTCAATACTATTTTTAAAGTGATTTATCTTATGAATAATAACATCTATCCTTAGGAATATAAAATAGTTACTTTTTTAGACACTTACGCACCGTTTTTTTAATAGGAAATATAATGAGTTTTCAATTTACAGCTACCTTTGCAGCAACGCCCTCGCAATCAACACATCTTTTTTACGTTAATTCAGAGTTGGAATTTAGCCAAACCATAGATAAGGATTTTTCTGACTCACTTGCCAATACAATGAAGCGGGCTTCTTTTGAAGCAAAGAATGGAAATTTTATTTCATTATTTCCAGCGCAAGGTGACGTTTTGATTGGCGGCGTTGGGTCAGCCCTAGACACTAGTTCAGATGCCGAAATATGGGGTGACTCACTCTATAAGGCAATGAAAAAGAAACCTTTTCATAATGTATGTTTTTCACCTGATTCCCTAAGTGATGAGATGATAGAAGGTATTTTGTTAGGCGCTACCTTGGCATCCTACGAGTTTAATAGCTATTTCACAAAGAAAGAGAAAAAATCCGCTGTCGTAACTCTCGAATTAAGTGGCATGGATGAAGCGCGATTTAATCGTATTTGGAATAAGGTGAAGGCAATGGCGGATGGCGTTCATCTAGCGCGTGACCTTGTTTATGAACCAGCGAATATACTCTATCCTGAAAGTTTTGTTGATAGGTGTAAAACACTTCAAGACCTTGGATTAAAAGTATCTGTATTATCTGAAAAAGATATGGAATCTCTTGGAATGGGAGCACTGCTTGGGGTTGGTCAGGGAAGTGTTCGAGAGTCAGCAATTGTTGTTATGGAATGGAATGGTGGTAGTGATGAAGCGCCACTTGCTTTAGTTGGAAAAGGCGTATGTTTTGATACAGGCGGTATCTCCATTAAGCCAGCACGTGGCATGGAAGATATGAAATGGGACATGGGCGGCGCAGCTGCAGTTACAGGAGCTATGTGTGCAGTAGCTGGACGAAAAGCGGCTCGGAATGTTGTTGGAATAATTGGACTTGTTGAAAATATGCCAGATGGTAATGCGCAGCGACCAGGTGATGTTGTAACCTCCATGTCTGGGCAGACTATAGAGGTAATAAATACAGACGCAGAGGGCAGATTAGTATTAGCAGATGTGCTTACCTATGTTCAGCAAGAATTTAAGCCAGAGGCGATAATTGATTTAGCAACTTTAACAGGTGCTATTCTAGTTGCTCTTGGAAAAGAATATGCCGGTTTATTCTCAAATAATGATCATCTTTCAAATCAAATATCTACTGCAGGTCAGAAAGTATCTGAGAAGAGTTGGAGAATGCCAATGGAAGAGGCATATAATAAGCAGCTTAAATCCCATATTGCGGATATGAAAAATATTGGTGGTATGTTTGGTGGTTCTATCACAGCGGCGTGTTTTATACATCGATTTATTGAGAATAATACGCCTTGGGCGCATTTGGATATTGCAGGAAAAGCATGGTCTGATAAATCGGTTGCATCTGTTCCAGCAGGAGGCACTGGCTTTGGGGTTAGATTGCTAAATCAAGTAATTGATGACTGGCAGTCTGTGTGATGAAATTTAATCAGTTAGGGTAGAGATGCATCAGATTGATTTCTATCATTTGAGCAGCAGTGACTTTATAAAACCAGCTGTGCAAATAGCAGAAAAAGCACTTTTACACGGAAAAAAAACACTTATTTTAGTGCCAGAAAATAAGGTGTCTGATGTAAGTGTTTATCTGTGGAGTGAAAAAACAGATAGTTTTTTAGCGCATGGGATGAAAGGAGAAGATGTAGCAGAATTCTCATCAATATGGCTATCTTCTTCATCAGAAGAAAATCCAATATCAGCAACCTATGTTATACTCACAAACGGCATATTACTAGACGAGCTAGCAGGATTTGAACGGGTGTTTAATCTATTTGACGGACAAGAAGAATTAGCGAAAGAAAAAGCAAGAAATCAATGGCGAAATTGGTCAGCAAATACGCATAATACCTGTCGCTATTTCACGCAAACGCAAACAGGTGGCTGGCAGCATACAGCCTAGTCAAAGATAGATTATTAAACCAGTTGAACTAGAAATATAAAAAAATTCACCAACAGTCATTTACGTGGTATTTTTTTGTGAGTTGATTTGTTATAACCTGCGCGTCGATAGGGTAGGATGCCTTATTGCATTGGTTTTTTTGGCTGATACGCAAGCCTCAAAGCATGAAACTTTAATTTAAATGAGGAATAATGTTATGACAACACAACGCACATTTTCGATAATCAAGCCAGATGCCACAAGACGCAATCTGACAGGTGCTATCAACGCAAAAATAGAGACAAGTGGTTTACGCATTATTGCGCAAAAACGTATCCAGATGACCAAAGCACAAGCACAAGAATTTTATGCTGTTCATGCAGAACGCCCATTTTATAATGATTTAGTATCTTTTATGACTTCAGGGCCGGTTGTTGTTCAGGTGTTAGAAGGAGATGATGCGGTAGCTGCTTATCGCAGTGTAATGGGCGCAACAAACCCAGCAGAAGCAGAAGCAGGTACAATCAGAAAAGAGTTTGCAGAGAACATTGAAGCAAATTCAGTGCATGGTTCAGACAGTGATGAGAATGCAGCTATCGAGATAGCACATTTCTTTTCAGCTGAAGAAATTATTGGCTAATTATAATAATGCCAGTCATTTTAATGCCAGTCATTTTAATGCCTGTTTTAATAATACCTGTTTTAATAATGTCAGCCTGCATATCTGCAAGCTGGCATTTTTTTAACTTTTAGGGCGTTATTTTTCTTATAAAAGAAAAATTGCCATTAAAACAAGAATGGCTATCACACCTACAGCTAAATATTTTGAATAGGACAGGAATCCTTCATAAAAAGACAGATGTTTTGTTGCTTGTTTATCAAAATTATCGGTGTTCATACTATTGCTCTGCCCCATTAAAATTCACAAATAATGTTTATATTATTAACCGAAAATAATAGATACGCAATCGCTTTTATCTAGGTTTTTAAATTTTAAAATTGAATTAGGCGAGATATTTTTATCTGAATTATCAGCAGGAACATAATGCCAGCATATTTGTGAGTATCTGATTTCCAAATTCTTCTCTACTAAAGATTTTAAAACCAATGGATATAGAATATGTTCTTGCTCAAGGACACGTTCTTGTAGTGTTTCTGGGGTGTCATCTGGTAATATTTCAATCTGAGATTGGGCGATAATTGGCCCATCATCAAGCTTGCTGGTGACTAGGTGAATAGATACACCATGATATATCTCCGCTGCTTCAAGGGCGCGGCTATGGGTGTTTAATCCTTTGAATTTTGGTAATAAAGAAGGATGAATATTGATAATTCTGCCGTCAAAAACTTGAATGAAATCAGAAGTTAAAATTGCCATAAACCCCGCTAGAAAAATCCAATCAGGTTGATGCAGGTTGAGTTCTTCTTGAATTGCCCTTTCATGTTCTTGTTTGCTGGTAAATTCACCTCTATCTATCAATTTTGTTGTGATGCCTTTTGCTTGTGCAAGAGATAATCCAGCTGCGGGCTTGTTAGCAATAACGCATACAATTTTGCACGCAAGATTTTCACGTGTTATGGCGTTTATTAAGCTTACCATATTACTTCCACGGCCAGAAATAAGAATAGCTATTTTAAGCATCTCTACCTGCTGTCTTCGGAGGTTATTCTAACGCCAGACATCTTGCGCGCCGTCTAAAATGACAGATTCATCACCGCGTTTTTCTATTTGCCCTGCAATCCAAGCATCTTCTCCTGTTTCCTGGACCGCTCGCAATACAGTATCTGCATTTTCTTTGCTTACAAAAATTAAGCCGCCAATACCGCAATTAAAAGTGCGTGCAAATTCTGAGTCAGACATATTACCGGCAAATTTTATCCATTGGAATACAGGCAATAACGGGCGATGTTTTAATGATATCCGAAGACATAGATCCTCAGCGTAGCATCTAGGAGGGTTTTCGATTAGACCACCCCCTGTAATATGAGAAAACCCAGTAACGCCTCCAGATAATAAGGCTGCTGCTACTGCATCTCGATAAATACGCGTAGGTGCCAATACACTCATCGCTAGCGACATTGTTTTATCAAAAGGAGAGGGGGCATTATAATCAAGACCCTCACGCTTTACTAAATTCCTAACTAGAGAGAAACCATTTGCATGGATACCAGAAGATGGCAATGCGATAGCCACATCTCCATATCCAACCATATTAGGAGTTAGCATTTTATCACGTTCCACTGCACCAACGCAAAATCCGGCAAGGTCATACTGACCATTTTGATAAATTCCAGGCATTTCAGCTGTTTCGCCTCCAATTAGGGCGCATCCAGCTTCCAAACACCCATCGGCTATCCCCGCAACCACTTCTGTTGCTACATCGATTTCCAATTTTCCAGTCGCAAAATAATCAAGAAAAAATAATGGCATTGCGCCTTGTGCGAGCAAATCATTAGCGCACATTGCAACAAGGTCAATACCAAGTCCTCTATGTATGCCACTTTGATGTGCAATTTCTAGCTTTGTGCCAACACCATCTGTTGCTGCTACTAAAACAGGATCTGAATATCCGCATGCCTTTAGGTCAAACAGACCACCAAAGCCTCCTAAATCTGCTTGTCCGCCTTTGTTCACTGTGCGCTTTGCATGAGGCTTTATAGAGTTGATAAGGGCGTTGCCTGCATCTATATCCACCCCTGAATCGCGATAGGTGATTTCAGATGGATTGTTTTTATTATCCATACTAGTAAGACCTTGATTATGTGTTATGTTAAACGCTAATTTTAGTTACGTTGGTTTTAATTCATAGCATTAGGAATTGCAAATTGTCCCGCTCTTTGTACGCACTATTTGTACTTATAAGCTTGTTGTTGTGTAGTTTTAGCAGCAAAGCAGAACAACCATGCACAGCAACCGCGTTTGCGATTGAGAATGTTCGTATTGATGAAATATCTGAAACAGGCACTAAAGCCCGTGAAATAGGCTTAAATACAGCAAGTAGCGATGCGTTTTATCAAATATTATCTCGACTTTTATTAGATCAAGAGGATGTTTTATCTCTCCTATCTGAAGTGAAGGCAGAGGATTATCTAGGATATATGCATATTCATAATGAGACAACGCTGGCAAGACGATATTTAGGAGAGATAGATTTTTGTTTTGATGCGAATGAGATAAGAACGCTCTTTAGGCAAAATGGATTAGCCTGGGCAGAACTTGTAAGCCCTGCGATTTTAACGATGCCAATTTGGAAGGAAGCATCTGGCGCGGTTGTTTGGAATCAGAATAATAATTGGCTGAGATCATGGTATCAACATAGTGATACCTATAATGGATTATTAACCTTTGTTTCAATAGACCCAGACATTAAAACACGCAGACAGCTGCGAGAAGAGGCTATTTTTGCAGAAGATCCAGAGGTGCTGAAAATTGCTTTGGATAAGGTTAATGCCAGTCAGATTTTAACTGTAATAGCGGAAATTGACCATTCTAGTACGGTACCTGTGTTACGATTTCGCTCTCGTTTATTTGATGAAGAGGCAAAGCCTATTGCCACCTTAATTGAGGAATCACACGCATTAAATGGTACTAAGAACATTGATTTTCTATTTGAGCAGTTTCGCTTAAATTTAACTTCAGAACTCGAGAAATTTTGGAAGTTACAAAATCAAATTTCACCACAAACAGCTTTTACAATGACTGTACGCGTCGCAACCAATTCTTTGACAAAATGGCGCTCATTGCAGGCAACTTTATCCTCTATGCCGATTATAAGAAATGTCGAGCCACTATCATTATCTGATACATCTGGGTTTATAAGAATTACGTTATCAGGTGATTTACCTCAATTTAGAGCAAATCTTATTGCGGAAGGATATAGGGTAATAGATCAAAATAATGAACTCTTTATTACTGAAAAATAAAACAGATATATTGTTTGTACTTATAAAAAAATGGGATCGATCTTTTGATGAGTGAACAACTTCCCTTTACTTTTGATGATGTTGAAAATGATGAATTTAGTTTTATCATGGGCGCTGAAAATGAGCTTGCCATAAAATGGCTCAAAAATTGGCCAGACTGGCCATCAAATGGGGGTTTTTTAAACATTTTCGGACCTGGAGCCTGCGGTAAATCACGTCTTGGCAGAATACATCAAAAACGCACAGGAGCGCAGCTGTTGACTGGTTTGCGTGATTGGCATCCAGATAAGATTACGAACCAGCATATAATATTAGATGAGATTGAATTATCAGATAATTGGTCTGAGGAAGCCTTGTTTTTTTTGTACCAAACAGCAGTTGGAAATTCTGGTACTATACTTTTTTTATCGACAAAACCAATTTCTAGTTTGCAATGGAAATTAGCTGATTTACGGTCACGATTTCGAAGTATTGTTTTTCAAGAAATATTACCTCTAAGTGAAACATTAGTTAGACCTCTATTAGAGCATCATTTCACACAAAGGCAATGTGCCGTAACACAAACAGTATTAAATTACATTGAGCCAAGGGTGCTTCGTGAATATTCATATATTCAACAATTAGTCATTCAATTAGACAAAGCGTCCTTGAAACAAAAACAACCTATAACGATTGCATTAGTAAAACGAGTTTTTGAAGAATTTTCTGGAGAATCAATATAATGTTAGATTTTGGAATTGCAGATCGCAGGGCCTTAATATGTGCAAGTTCACGCGGGCTTGGATATGGGTGCGCTGAGGCGCTAGCTAGGGCAGGGGTTACGCTGATATTAAATGCAAGAGATGAAGCGCAACTCACTATAGCAGCAGATACATTGCGACGTAAAACAGGAGCTCAAATAGAAATTGTAGCAGCAGATATTTGCACAGAAGAAGGCAGGTCGCTTGTTTTAAAGAAGGCAGGAAGAATAGATATTTTGGTAAATAATGCCGGGGGTCCGCCAAAGGGGCATTTTAAAGATTGGAGCAGGGAGGATTGGATAAAAGCAATCGACCAGAATATGCTTACCGCAATAGAAATGATTAAAGTAGTGATTGACCCGATGGTGATGAACAAGTTTGGACGTATCGTAAATATTACTTCAGGTGCTGTTAAGTCACCAATTCAAGAACTCGGCTTATCCAATGGTGCCCGATCTGGGCTCACCGGGTTTGTAGCTGGTATTGCAAGAGAATATGCACAATATAATGTAACCATTAATAACTTATTACCTGGTCAGTTTAATACAGCACGTATTGACCAGTTAATTGCAAGCAGAGCAAAGCAAGAAAATTTACCACCACAAAAAATACGCTCTATCTTAGAGCGGGAGAACCCGGCAAAACGTCTTGGTGAAATAGCAGAATTTGGTTTCGCATGTGCGTGGCTTTGTTCAGCTCATTCTGGCTATTTAGTCGGGCAAAACATATTGATGGATGGTGGAAAGTTTAATTCAGCTATTTAGTTTTTTGTTTGGAATAAGCTCAACTTTACTATCATTCAAGGTGAGGGCAATTTCACCAGATTTTAATTGTAATGCGGTATTGCCAAATAGCTCACGTCGCCACCCTTTTAATAATTTAATGTCGGCATTATCATCTCTTGCTAATGCTTCTAAATCATCGGCAGATGCAAGTAATTTTGGCGCAATTTTATGCGACTCAGTTATGTGTTTTAACAATACACGAAGCAGCTCAAGCGTAGCCGAGGGGGCTTTATCACGACGATAATCCCCTCGAATTTTTGGCCAACTATCACGTGGGCTGTTTTCTGCTGCTGCTAATGTTTGAATGATTTCTGGTACTAATTTTCCTGTACTTCCCCCTGGAAAGCCTCTGATGGTTTGAAATTTTGCGGGGTTTTTAGGATTTGTTCCTGCTAAATCAACAAGGGTTTCATCCCTGATAATTCTATTTTTTGGCATATTTTTGCTAATGGCGCGTTCTTCACGCCATGCAGCTAGAAACTTTAAGCGATTTAGAAAATCAGGTTTGTGGCTTCTCACTTTTAGCTTTTTCCATGCTTCTTGTGGGTCTGGTTTGTATAATGCTATCTGAGTTAACGCATGAATTTCATCATTAAGCCAACCAAGTCGATTATTTGCAGATAACTCATCGTGAATAATGGGATATATCTTGGCTAAATAAATTACATCATCCAAAGCATAAGTTAGTTGCCTCTCGCTTAATGGTCGTGCTGCCCAGTCAGTAAAACGAGATGATTTGTCAATTTCAATCTTTAGATAATGTTGGACTAGTTTATCATATCCAGCCTGGTCTCCAAGTCCAATCACCATTGCCGCAATTTGAGTATCAAAAATGGGGGTGGGGACATTTCCAGTCAAATGCACAAAAATTTCTAAATCTTGGCGCCCAGCATGAAATACTTTTAAAATATCCTGATTGCTCAACATTTCATATAATGCGGTTAAATCAATGTCATCCGCCAGGGGATCGATCGCAAAAAAATGCTCCCCTGCTGCTAATTGAACAAGACATAATTTGGAATAGTAAGTTGATTCACGAATGAATTCAGTGTCTATCGCAATAACGCTATGTTCACACAGAAGCGATAAGGCTTCAGTTAATTCATTTGTCTTTGTTATTAATGTAGAAATATTATCCATAGGAGATGATATAGGCTCTAAAAATCATTAGAATAGCCACTATCCTACCTTGTGGTAAGGAAAATCATTTTTTAGTCGGTAGATTATATTTTTTACCATATGTATAATTCTGATAAGGTTGATGTTTTATTACCTACTTTTATTCTATATTTGTTTTTTGTTAGGTTAGAGCAATGCTATACGTGTATTATAATGAGAAGTAAAATTTTATAATTCCCAGAAAAAATGTGTAAGAGATACGATACCAGCCTTTCCAAAATTTTGTAATAAAAACACGATGGATAGACAGATGAACCTATTTTATAAGAATTTTTTAACAGAATCTAACCCTGTCTTTTTACTCTTATTATTTGCTTTTCAGATACATCAGACGAGCGCAAATGCAGCAACGCCTCTTGTGTCCCATACAGCAGATTATACACTCACAATGGATAAGAATACTCAAGATTCAGCGGTTCAGGATGTGCGTGGAAAAATTTCATTTAAATTTCTGGCTCAGTGTGATGGATGGTCGTTGACTGAGGATTACATATTTCAGTTTTTGTATGATACAGGAGATGAAGTTTCTATATTTTCCCATTCTGAATCATGGGAGGATATTTCTGGAAAACTTTATAGTTTTGACGTCAGAGAGCAAAGCTCATACGAGCCTGAGAATATATATACAGGATTTGCAAGCCTGCCGCCAATAGGGGAGGTGGCTGAGGCAAACTATGTTGGTGCATATAATGAGTCGAGAATTCTGCCAGAGGATACCCTGTTTCCTGTTGCTTATACACGCGCTATAATTAATGCAGCTGAAAAAGGCGAAAAATTCAAATCAAAGCGCATTTTTGTTAATAGTACGCCAGATGATTCTATTAAAACAGCAAGTGCAGCTATCGGAAAAAGAAAGCCATATACATCTAATTTTAAGTCAAATGGCGTAACCACTACCCATTTTTGGCCTGTTGATGTTGCCTATTTTAAAGATGGGGCAACAGAGGCTACGCCTGAATATCAAATTAAAATGGATTTGCATGAAAACGGGGTTGTTACAGATTTTTTGATAAATTATGGTGAATTTACCATAAAAGCAGCAATTTCAGATGCCAATTTAATTGAAAATGAAGACTGCGGAAAATAATTTTCTTGCTGGGTTGGTTATATGCAAAGAATTTTGGGTAATCGAAGTCCGTGGTTATTGATTATGGAATAAAAGTGCTGCCCCACGCACACCGCTGGAATCCCCATATTTTGGTTTAAGAAGTTTCGTGCTAATAGCATCAGAAAATACATACCCAGGCCATTTCTGAGGGATATTTTTATAGAGGCGCTCAATATTCGACAACCCCCCTCCTAATATGACTACATCTGGGTCTAGTATATTTATAACCATTGCCAGACCGCGCCCTATTCTATCTTCTAACGCTTGTAGAACCGCTTCTGCAACAATGTCGCCTTTGGCACAATCTGCGACAATTTCTTTGCCACTTTTAGGTGTCCCAGCAAATCGTTCATAATCTTTTTCAAGAGCAGTGCCTGAAATATAAGTTTCTAAGCACCCTGTTTTTCCACACCAGCATGTATGATTGTCAAATTCATTTTCGACAGGCCAAGGTAGAGGGGTATGACCCCATTCACCAGCTATTCCATTGACTCCAGAGACAAGCTGATTATTAACAACAATTCCGCCGCCACAACCAGTTCCAATAATCACGCCAAACACAACGCTAGAACCTATACCAGCACCTTCAATTGCTTCAGATAAGGCAAAACAATTGGCGTCATTTGATAATCGAATTGGTCTGTTAAGGCATGCCTGTAAATCTTTTTGAAAATCCTTACCGTTCAAAAAAGTAGCATTTGCTCCTTGAATCAGCCCTGTTTTTTTTGAAACACTACCAGGCATACATATCCCAATAGGTCCAGTATAACCAGTTTCTGCAGACGCATATGCAACTGCTTTTTCCATTGATTCTAATAGTTCTTTATAATTATCAGGTGTGTTAACTCGTTCTCTTAACAAAAATTCACCGCTATCTGAAAGGATAGCGGTTTCAATCTTTGTTCCACCTATATCTATACCAAAACGCATGATTATAAAGCAGAGCTATTTAATTTTCGCTTCTTTAAATAGCACATGTTTACGGACCTTTGGGTCATATTTCATGAGCTCAAGCTTTTCTGGTTTTGTACGCGGGTTCTTTTTGGTTACATAATAAAAACCAGTATCGGCGGTGCTAACCAGTTTGATTTGAAGGGTTGCAGGCTTCGCCATAACATACTCCGTTTAAAGATTGCTTATTAATCAGCGTCAAATTGCGTTAATTGTTTGATTTTGTCAAGCATAGGCTTGCACTCTCATGATGTTTTTATTTAACCAATTTCCTATTTTGATTTTTACCTAATTTTTTACCTAATTTTTTACCAAAATTTTTAGGAGATTTTTTATTGCTTTTCGCTTGTTTCTGCATCGGGTGCAGAGTTCCGCCTGCACGCCAAGATAGGGATACATTACCGCTAGCAACTGAGATTTCTGAAATTTTAACCTGTATTTCCTGACCAAGAGAGAACCGCCAGCCAAGATGCTTGCCGCTTAAGGTGGTTTTTTTAATGTCCATTTGATAAAAATCATCTGGAAGTGATTTTCGAGATACGAATCCCTCAGCCCGTCCTTCAAGAATAGAGGCAAATAATCCAGAGTGTGTAACACCTATTATTCTAGCTGTTTGTTCAGTCCCTAAATAGCCAGATAAAACGATATTAGTCATTCTATTAATTGCTCGTCTTTCTGCTTTAGCTGCTATTTGCTCTGTTTGGCTTATATGGTGACAGATATCAGTGATTTGTTCGGCTGTTGCGTGTTTAATGCCATCCTCTCCAAGATTGCAGGCACTTATTAAAGAGCGATGAACCAATAAATCTGAGTAGCGCCTGATAGGAGAAGTAAAATGTGCGTAACGCTGAAGACCCAGCCCATAATGACCAGCATTTTCAATTGAGTAGGAAGCACGCGATTGACTTCTTAAAATTGCATTTTGCAGCATTTCCTTGTCTGCATCATTTGCAGCTTTTGCCAAAATTTGGTTAAAATGTTTAGGTGAAAAATGGGGTGTTTCTGGAAGCTGTATATCAAATCCTTTTGCCAGCGCAATAAAATCGGATAATTTTTCAGAATTAGGAGGTTCATGTATTCTATAAACACATATTTTTTGGTGCTTTTCTAATGTCTCTGCCGCGCAAATATTAGCTAGAATCATAAATTCTTCGATTAATTTATTTGCTTCTTTTTGTTGCCTAATTTCCACTTCAATTGGGATGTTGTTTTCGGAAAATTTAATAGAGCATTCATCGAGCTGCAGCTCTAATGTGCCTCGTTCATGCCGAATTTTTTTTCTAGCTTGGTACACAGCAAATAAATGATGAAGTGTCCCATCAGGAAGCATTAATTGATTTTCGTCGAAAACGCCTTCATAAACAGCCTGCACCTTATCATAGGTTAGTCTGGCAACAGACCGCATTAATCCTCTTATAAATCTGTGTGATTTTTTATTACCAGATGAGTCTAAAAATATTTCAACTGCAAGACAGGCTCTTTCTTCATTCGGTTTTAATGAGCATAACCCATTTGAGAGATTTTCAGGTATCATGGGCAGAACTTTAGAGGGTAAATAAACAGAATTACCTCTTTTCTGCGCCTCCAAATCAATGATTGAATTTTCTTGTACGTAATGACTGACATCTGCAATCGCGACGATTAAACGCCAGTCGCCATTTTCTAGCGGCTCAGCAAAAACGGCATCATCAAAATCCTTTGCATCAGCACCGTCAATCGTTATCAGTGAGATATCTGTTATATCTTCTCTAGTAGATAAGGGGGCAGGGATAGCAATAGATGCCTTGGATATCACATCCTCTGGAAAACCGTCAGTAAGGTTATATTCGCTAATAGTGAGTGCAAGAATAGATTCTGGATTATTAATATGACCAATAATATCTATCAATTTTGCTTTTTTGAGATATTTATCAGAGGCTCTAAGCAATTCAGCTTTTACAAGCGTACCTTCTTCAAGTGTGTTATTTGCTACGACATCCAATAATATTGGTCTTTGTAAACCTTTTTCAGAGGATTCTAAATACCATTTTGCCTTTGACTTGAAGGCACGCCCATAAATAATCGACTGCTGTGAATGTTTTGGCAAAATACGCATTAATTCTGCAGTCGCCGGCATTTTTGATGCATCTGTAATTCTGGCTAAAATATGATCTCCTAAAATGGGGGTTTTCCGTTTTTGGGAAATCAAATTAATTTCAGCGCAAAAACCAGATTTTTCTAAGTGCTGGTCAACCGGTTTTGCATCTGCAATTCCATCGAAATCTATGGAAGTAATTGCCATAATACATAGCTCTGGTATCTGTAAATCTTCAGTCCCTTTTTGGGTACTATTAGAGTTGCGCGAATTTGGCGTGTCAGATGAGGTGGCAATTTGTAATAACAATTGCCTCAAGGCAGCTCTATCTTTTGGCTGAACACCAAAAACACGTGCGATCTCTCTTATTTTTGGCGGCTTTGACGATAATTTTATAAAATCAAGCAATTCGCTCTTGGAGGGTAGGGGCGTAATTGGTTTTACCAAAATTCACACAATTCCTTTGGTTGCGGTTTTATATTTTTTTCGAGTTTGAAAAAAAAATTATAATTTATACTAATTTAGTAAGTTATTGATAATTAACACTAAATTTTTTGTTTAGCCGATTTTTTGGCGGCTTTTTTGGGGGCAGTCTTCTTTGATGCAGATGTTTTAGAGGGTTTTGTCACTACCTTTTTGGCAGTCTTTTTGGCAGTCTTTTTGGCGGCTTTTTTTGCTTTTGGAGGATTTGCCGCTTTTTGTTGTAACAGCAGGATTGCCTGTTCTAATGTTACATCGCTCATTTCAGTACCACGTGGCAATGATGCACGCAATTTTTTATGTTCAACGTAACTTCCAAATCGCCCGCGTTTTAATTCGACATCTCCGCCATCAGGATGAACGCCAAGGGTTCTGCCTGCCTTTAATTGAGCAGCCGCTAACAAATCAACAGCGCGATTTATACCTACACTTAATACATCGTCATCTACTGGCAGGCTAACAAACTTGCCTTGATGTTTTAGAAAGGGACCATAACGACCAATTCCAGCTTGTATCATTTCCCGTGTTTCTGGGTGAAGTCCTACATCGCGTGGCAAGGATAATAAAGAAATTGCTTGAGCAAGAGTAACTTGATCTGGAAAAACACCTTTTGGCAAGCCTGTGCGTTTTGGTTTTTTGATATCATCTCCGCCCTGCTGCACATACCAGCCGTAAGGGCCTTTTTTAAGCCAAATAGGCATCTGTGTTTGAGGGTCTATTCCAAGTTCTATATTATCTTGTATCTGAGAGGTATCATCATCACTCTGGGCGTCATGAACTTGCTTGGTATAACTGCAATCTGGATATTTTGAACAACCGATAAAAGGTCCGTATTTACTAAGTTTCAGCTCAAGATAACCTTCATTACATTTACTGCAAACACGGTCAATTTTGCCTGTCTCATCTGGTTTAAAAAATAATTTTTCAAGATCTTTATCAAGGGCTTCCATTACATCTGGTACTGGCAGGTCCTTGGTAGAATCTATCGTCTGTTTAAAATCTTGCCAGAATTGTGATAAAACTTGTTTCCATTCAAGTCTGCCACCTGAAACATCGTCTAGCTGATTTTCTAGGCTAGCTGTAAAATCATATTGAACATATTGTTGGAAGAAATTTTCAAGGAAAGTTGAAACAATTCTGCCTCTATGTTCTGGAATAAAGCGCTTTTGGTCTTTTCGAACATATCCTCTTTTTTCAAGAACCTGCAGGATTGATGCATAGGTAGATGGTCTGCCTATCCCTAATTCTTCTAGATTTTTTACTAGGCTTGCATCACTAAATCTAGGTGGCGGTTGCGTGAAATGCTGTTCTGGATTGATTTGTTCTTGCGTTAGCGTACTTCCAGAAGTCACCGCAGGAAGGATAGAATCTTTATCGTCTGCAGCATTATCTTCGTCTCCTGCCTCATCTTTGCTTTCAAAATAAGCGCGTCTAAAACCATCAAAAACAATCACACTGCCATTACATCTTAACTCAATATCTTTATTTTCACTTAAAATTTGTATGGTGGTTTGGTCTAACTCAGCTACCGCCATTTGACTGGCTACAGCCCGTTTCCAAATGAGATCATATAATCTAAATTGGTCATAATCTAAATAAGCACGAATATCATTTGGGTGTCTGGCAAAGCTTGTTGGTCTGATTGCCTCATGGGCTTCTTGAGCGTTGGCTGCTTTTGTCTTATAAAAGCGAGGTTTTTCTGGCAGATATTGGGTGCCATATATTGTGCCTATTTCATCACGAAGAGCGTGTATAGCCTCATTGCTCATTTGCACGCCGTCAGTTCTCATATAAGTAATCAGTCCTGTTGCTTCGCTCCCAACCTGAATACCTTCATAAAGGCGTTGTGCAATTTGCATTGTTCTAGAAGCAGAAAAACCGAGTTTACGTGATGCCTCTTGTTGCAAAGTAGAGGTTATAAAAGGAGCAGATGGCTGACGTTTAGTTCGTTTAGTATCGATTGATTCTACAAGAAAATCTGCATTTTTTATGCGCTGTTCTATCTGCTTTGCCTGTTCTTCTGAGGCAATATCTAATTTACCTATTTTTGAAGCATCAAGTCCAACTACCCTAGCAGTAAGATGTTTATTATTTTCCGTTTTAAAAACGGTATCAATTGACCAATATTCTTGAGAGTTAAAAGCTTCTATGTCTGCTTCACGGTTGCATATAAGTCGCAATGCAACTGATTGCACACGTCCAGCGGATTTAGCACCAGGTAATTTCCGCCATAAAACAGGTGAGAGGTTAAACCCAACAAGATAATCTAATGCGCGTCTTGCAAGATAGGCATTCACAAGATCATAATCGATATCTCGTGGTTTTTCCATTGCCGATAAAATAGCTGATTTTGTTATTTCGTTAAATACCACCCGTTCGCTTGGAATATCCCGCAAAGATTTTTTGGATCTAACAAGTTCTTGTACATGCCAGCTTATAGCCTCGCCTTCACGATCAGGGTCAGTTGCCAGAATTAATTTATCTGCATTTAATAGTGCATCTGTAATGTCTTTAACATGTTTATTGGCTTTAGCGTCTGTTTGCCAGCTCATTTCGAATGCATTGTCAGGCTGTACGGATCCGTCTTTGGCAGGTAAATCCCGTATATGACCATAAGAGGCAAGAACAGTGTAATCCGGCCCAAGGTATTTGTTGATTGTTTTAGCCTTGGCAGGAGATTCTACTACAACAACTTTCATTCTGCTCATCCGAGATAAAGTAATACATATACGTTTTTACACGCTTAAAATTCGTGAAATTCGATTGCCATAGTGACGTTGAATAAGACCAGCAAGTTCCAATTCTAACACGGCAGTCGACATATCCTGAGCAGAGACATGACACCAGTTAAGCAATTCGTCAATATCAATTGGTACATGAGATACTTTTTCCATGATGCAAATACGTGCTGTTTCTGTCTGAATTTCATCATATTCTAAGTTTTGCCCTTCCATACTTAATTGAATTGGAGGCTTTGGTGTTCTTATTTCTGGCACTGATAATAAAGAAACAATTTCATCCACGGATTGCACTAAATAGGCACCTTCTGAAATCAGTTTGTTACATCCTTGAGCCCGTGGGTCGAGAGGAGAACCAGGTATAGCCATAACAGTTACCCCTTTATCTGCGGCTTGTGATGCGGTGATAAGAGAGCCTGATTTAAAGGCGGCTTCAACTACTAAACAGCCAATTGAGAGTGCAGCAATAATTCGATTGCGCTGTGGAAAAAATCGAGCAGCTGGCATTTGACCAAAAGGCATTTCAGAGAGCACTAGACCTGTTTCTTTGATTTTTAAGTAAATATCCTTATTTTGAGAGGGATAGGCAATATTAATTCCATTTCCCAAGACAGCAATTGTGCCAAAATTTAAAGCACCTTCATGAGCCGATCTATCAATACCACGTGCCATTCCTGAGACTACAACATATCCTAATTTCCCTATTTCAGAGGCAATTTTTTCAGCATATTTGCAGCTATTTATGGAGGCGTTTCGTGCGCCAATGATGCTTAGCGTTGGTTTGCTAAGTAAATGAGAATGTCCCAGACAAGACAAGATAAAAGGGGAATCTTCAAATCTGCTTAAATATTCTGGATAATCATCTGCTCCATAAGCAAGAAAAAACCCGCCAATGTTAGCCAGACTTGCAAATTCTTTTTCAGCTAAATCATATGTTGTAGGTATAATTTTTTTGCCACCACGCTTGGATAATTCAGGGATTGCCTCCAGAGCTTTACTGGCATTTCCGTATCGCCTAATTAATTGCCGACTTGTAATAGGACCAATGGTTGGGGTTCTAATAAGTCTAATCCTGTTGAGTAACTCTTTATGATCCATCTTAGAGTTTATATAATTTCAAGATTAAATTTACGTAAATATTGAAATATTACCTCTCTTAGGGGGGGCGGGCATATTGTCTTACCTAATTTTCTTTCCTAAAGGATGGACTGAATGAAATTTTAGATTCTGACCCAGTAAATAATCTGATGATATTTTCGCGATGTCTTATAAAACTTAATAAGCTGATGCCCAAAATTGCTATGGTAATGTCACTGGAAGCAAATATCGAAGCCGAAACAAGTGATGTGGTAAATCCAGATAATGCGGCTAATGATGAGTAACGAGAGAGGCTAGCCATGATAAGCCATGTTATAATAAATGTAATACCTGAAATTGGGGATAATGCAGCTATCACTGCTAGTCCTGTTGCCACCCCTTTGCCGCCTTTAAATTTAAGCCAAATTGGGAAGCAATGTCCTAACACAGCACTTAATCCAACTAACCATAAATAGGCATCTGCAAGCAAAAGTCCAACGATAAAAATACTAAAGGCACCCTTTCCTGCATCAAGAATAAGGGTTGCCAATGCTAAGGATTTGCGTCCTGTTCTAAGCACATTTGTTGCTCCAATATTTCCAGAGCCAATGTTTCGGATATCACCTCCGCCCGACATTTTGGTCAACAAATACCCAAATGGTATGCTGCCCAAAAAATAGCCAATAATTATTGAAATTAGGATGTCGCTAGTCATAAAATCACCTATTGTTCAAAAAACGGGTTATCCAATTAGCTTTTATAAAAAATAAAGAGGTTTGCCTTTTGCTATTTATAGCATCACAGAAATGCCATGCACAAAACACCCAACAACCTTGCTATCTACCAGATAATGTTCAAAAGGAGTGATTTGCGATTGGGATAAGAAATTTGTGCCTCGGATAACACTTGATGAAGACAAATTTATAATTGAGATGTTGGCAGTTTCACCACTAGCTAATTTTGGTGTTTCCAAGGAAAGAATGGAAGCAGGTGCTGTGCTTAGTGCAGTAACAATTCGCGTTAAAGAGATATCATTCGTATGATATAAGCTAAAAGCGAGGGGAAGTAGAGTTTCAATCCCAGACGCACCTGCTGTTGCTTGTCCGAAAGGAAGCATTTTTTTATCCATTTCAATCGGGTGATGGTCAGAGGTAATGCTATCAATTGTTCCATCTTTAATTGCATCTATAATCGCCAATCTATCTTCTTCGCTTCGCAAAGGCGGGTTGAGCTTAAAGGCAGTATTATAATCAGCAGTTGCTTTGTCATTTAACAAGAAATATGCAGGAGAGGTGTCTGCAGTCACAGATAGTCCAGCTTTTTTTGCTCTGCGCAGCGCTTCTACCGATGATGCGGTAGATATATGGGCAGCATGATATCTGCAGCCAGTGATAGATGCAAGATTGAGGTCACGTTCAAGCATAATCGTTTCTGCAATTGCAGGAGAGCCTAATAATCCAAGCCGTGTAGCTGTTTCACTTTCATTCATATCAGTGTCTTTGTCTAGATAGGCATCACTGCAATGATGAATAACTGGTTTATCAAGCATTTTTGAATAAATCATGATACGGCGCATGAGCAGAGAATCTTGAACGCTCACTACCCCATTTGCAAAACCAATAGCACCTGCTTTTGCCATCATTCCTAATTCTGCCATTTGTTGATTATTTAGTGACTGAGTCATTGCACCATATAAATGCAATAAGGCGCCGTGGGTGCTTGATGCACGTAATCTAAGAGAATCTATCATTACAGCAGAATCAATAACTGGGGTTGTTGCAGGTAAGCTTACAATCTGTGAAATACCAGCATTTCCTGCAGCAGCAAGTAATTCAGATAAAGATTCTAAATGCTCAGCACCAGGATCTGCAGATTGCACGCGCATATCAATTGCACCAGGCATAATCAAGCAGCCACTGCAATCAATAACCTGGTCAATCTTATCCTCAGGTGGTAAATCCTTCTCAACAGAACTAATGACTGAATTTTCAAAAAGGATATGTCCAACCATATCTAGTTTATCTGATGGGCTGATAATGCGGCCATTTTTCAGAAGTGTCTTGCTCATATACGCACCCTTGTGCTTGCTCCTGCAATTGCTTCAAGGCAGGCCATGCGTGTTGCAACACCTAACTCAACTTGAGTGCGTATGAGGCTTTTGCTATTATCATCTGCGATTTTTGAATCAATTTCTACGCCTCTATTCATTGGACCTGGATGCATTATAAAAGCGTTAGGAGCGGCTTTTTGAAGCTTACGTGTATCAAGTCCAAAAAAATGGAAATATTCGTGCTGGCTTGGTGTCTCTCTTCCTTCCATGCGTTCTGTTTGCAGGCGTAGCATCATAATAATATCGCATCCAGAAATGCCTTGTTCCATATCTGTATAAACAGGAACGCCCATTTCTGAAAAATAAGGAGATACAAGAGTGGCAGGGCTAACAAATCTAACATCAGCACCAAGTGCAGATAACAGATACAAGTTTGACCTGGCGACTCTACTATTATCAATATCACCGCAAATGGCAATTTTAAGCCCAGCTATCTTGCCAAGGCTGCGTTTTATCGTTAGCGCATCAAGCAGGGCTTGGGTTGGGTGTTCATGTCTGCCATCACCCGCATTTATCACCGCGGCATCAACATGCTGGCTAAGTAATAATGGCGCGCCAGACGCATGATGTCTAGCAACAAGGATATCAGGCCGCATAGCATTTAATGTTGTTGCTGTATCAATAAGGGTCTCCCCTTTTTTCACGGATGAGCTGTTTACAGAAATATTCAGCACAGAAGCGCCAAGACGTTTGGCAGCCAGTTCAAAAGATACGCGGGTTCTGGTAGAATTTTCAAAGAACATATTTAAAACGGTGATATTTGCCAATACATCCGCAAATAACGTCTTAGGTCTGTCAGCAAAAAAATGTGCGCGTTCAAGCAAGGCGTTGATTTCAGGTATAGGCATGCCTTGAATACCCAATAGATGCTTATTGCTTAGCATTGCCGCAGGCGGGGGGGTATCATTCGCTATTTTTGTATCTCTAGTCATCGAGATGAAGTATATACACGCTAAATTAACTATTCGTCTAGATTCTTTATATTTTTATTCAATTGGGCTTGTTGATACTGATCAAACGCAGATTGCAATATCCAGCTAGCAGCTAATGCATCTCTTCGCAAATGACGTTTTTTACGCGTGAGATCTGCTGCAATCATGCTTCTTTCAACAGCTTGTGTTGATAATCTTTCATCCTGAAAAACCACTGGTAAATCTTTGATGCGTAATAGAGCATGGGTAAAATCTCTTACAGAATCGCACGCAGGTCCGCTATCCCCATTCATTAATAAGGGCCAGCCAATAATTAATCCTGTTGCATTTAGCATTTCCATCTCTGCAAATAAATCTGCCATGTCTGTTGAAAATTTCTGGCGCCAAATTATTCGATGTGGAGAGGCAATTTTATGGCTAGGGTCTCCAAGCGCAACACCAATAGTTTTTTTACCTACATCTAGCCCGACAAGGCGCTCGCCTTGATTAATCTGGGCAATTAAATCATCTATGTTGCAGATTGTCATAAGCCGTGTTACCGTCTATCGTTTATAAATCCAAGCATAACGAAAATCGGAAATTTCACAATGACTGTTGATAAAAATGCAGTAAAGAAAATCGCGCGTCTTGCAAGAATACAGGTGTCTGATGAAAAAGCTGAGTTGTTATCTGCAGACCTTGGTAACATCCTTAATTGGATAGAACAATTAGAGGAAGTGGATACAACAGGTGTTGAACCGCTAGCAAGCGTAAATGAGCATGCATTACCATGGCGCGAAGATATAGTCACAGATGGTAATATTACCGAGCAGGTTCTAAAAAACTCACCAGAAGTAGCAGGTGATTTTTTTGTCGTTCCAAAAGTTGTAGAATAGAATTTATCAAAACGATAAGGGATTTTTATGTCAGATTTATTGAAAATGACGGCAGCTCAAGCTTTGTCTTCTCTATCAAAAAAACAAATATCGTCTGTTGAATTAACAACTGCCTATATTGAAGCGATGGAAGCAACGCATGAGCTAAATAACTATGTTACCTCTACCACAGAGCTTGCAAAACAAATGGCTTTAGACGCAGATAAAGCGCGCGCTGACGGAAACGCTGGCAGATTAGCAGGATTGCCAATTGGGGTTAAAGATTTATTTTGCACAAAAAATGTGATGACCACGGCATGTTCTTCTATATTAAACGGGTTTGTTCCAACCTATGAAAGCACGGTAACTTCCAGATTGTGGGAATCTGGTGGCGTCATGCTTGGTAAATTAAATTGTGATGAATTTGCCATGGGCTCCTCCAACGAAACAAGCGTTTTTGGTCCTGCTATTAATCCTTGGAGTGCGAGGGACGGTGAGGCGCTATCTGCTGGGGGTTCGTCTGGTGGGTCTGCATCTGCTGTTGCGGCTGGGGCTGCTTTGATGAGTGTTGGTACAGATACAGGTGGCTCAATAAGACAGCCTGCTGCGTTTTGCGGAGTGGTAGGGCTTAAGCCAACTTATGGGCGCTGTTCTAGGTGGGGAGTGGTTGCTTTTGCATCTTCTCTTGACCAAGCAGGCCCTTTTACACGTGATGTTGAGGATTCAGCTCTTATTTTCTCGGTCATGGCAGGTCATGATGCAAAAGATTCTACCTCTGCCTCGATGAGTGTCCCTGATTTCTCTGAAGCGATTAATTCTGGTGTAGAAGGAATGCGCATTGGTATCCCTGGCGAGTATCAAATGGATGAGATGGATAACGAAATATCCGATTTATGGCGGCAAGGGCGAAAATGGCTAGAACAGGCAGGGGCTACGATGGTTGATATTAGCCTTCCGCACACCAAATATGCGCTTGCGTGTTATTACATTATCGCACCAGCAGAAGCATCTTCAAATCTTGCGCGTTATGATGGGGTACGATACGGAAATAGAATAGAGGCAGAAACACTTGATTTAATGTATGAAGCAACCCGTGCTTCTGGATTTGGAGAGGAAGTTCAACGCCGTATTTTAATAGGAACTTATGCGTTATCTGCAGGCTATTATGATGCCTATTACTTAAAAGCGCAGCAGGTAAGACGCCTCATTAAACAGGATTTTGATACTGCATTTTCTGACGTAGATGCGATTTTAACGCCAACCACACCTTCTGCTGCTTTCTCTCTTGGGAAGCCTGTAACAGACCCGATAACGATGTATTTAAATGACGTATTTACAGTACCTGCTAACCTTGCTGGTCTGCCTGGAATATCTGTTCCTGCAGGATTATCAAAGCAAGGGCTTCCGCTTGGCTTGCAGGTACTAGCAGCACCATTTAGAGAGGATAGATTGTTCTCAGTTGCAAGAACGATTGAATTACAGGCGCAATTTTCATTAGCGCCAGCACGTGCCGCAGGAGAACTACAATGAGTGCATTCGTACAAGGAAGAACAGGCGATTGGGAAATTGTAATTGGTATGGAAGTGCACGCACAAGTCGTATCAAATTCTAAATTATTTTCAGGTTCTTCTGCCGTTTTTGGCGCAAGTCCAAATTACCATGTGTCACTTGTTGATGCAGCCATGCCAGGTATGCTGCCAGTTATTAATACAGAATGTATCCGCCAAGCGGTGATTACAGGGCTTGGGCTTAATGCACAAATAAATAAATATAGTGTATTTGATAGAAAAAATTATTTCTACGCAGATCTGCCTCAAGGATATCAAATTAGTCAGTTCAAACATCCCATAGTTGGTGAAGGGGAAGTTCAAATTGAATTGGCAGATGCAAGCACTCACATTATTGGCATTGAGCGTTTGCACCTAGAACAGGATGCAGGTAAATCACTTCATGATCAGCATCCCTCAAAAAGCTATATTGATCTAAATCGTTCTGGCGTTGCTTTGATGGAGATTGTATCCAAACCTGAAATGCATTCAGCAGAGCAGGCAGCTGCTTATATTAAAAAGCTACGATCAATTCTTCGATATCTTGGAACCTGTGACGGTAATATGGAGGAGGGCTCTTTGCGGGCTGATGTGAATGTATCAGTGCGAAAGCCAGGAGAGCCGCTTGGCACCAGAACTGAAACTAAAAATCTAAACTCGGTTCGATTTATTATGCAAACAATTGACTATGAAGTGCAAAGACAGATTGAGCTTATTGAAGATGGCGGAGTGGTCGTGCAGGAAACACGGTTATTTGACACCACCACTGGCATGACACGAACAATGCGAGGTAAAGAAGATGCGCATGATTATCGTTATTTCCCAGATCCTGATTTATTACCATTGAAATTTGATGATGCATTTATTGCTGATCTTAAAAAAGATATGCCAGAGCTGCCAGACCAAATAAAAAGCAGAATGGTTCAAGAATATGGCTTATCTTCTTATGATGCAAATGTGTTAACTGAAGAAAAAGAAACAGCCGCTTTTTATGAGCTAGCAAGTGATGGCCGGGATAGAAAATTAACAGCCAACTGGATGAGTGTTGAATTATTTGGGGCCCTTAACAAAGCTGGATTGGAATTATCTTCAAGCCCTGTTAGTCCAATGCAGCTTGGTGATTTAGTAGACCTTATATCTGATGGCAGCATTTCAGGTAAAATTGCAAAAGAAGTTTTTGCAGATATGTTTGAAACTGGCAAAAATGCAAAACAGATTGTAGAAGAAAAAGGGCTAAAACAAGTCTCAGATGAAGGCTCAATTATCACTATGATAGATGATGTTATGGCATCTAATCAGGATAAGGTAGATGAATATCGTAGCGGTAAGGAAAAATTATTTGGGTTTTTTGTTGGTCAGGTAATGAAAGCCTCACAAGGTCAGGCAAACCCTGGAATGGTAAACCAAATTTTAAAAGAGAAACTAAAAGGTTAAAGGGCTGCCCTCAGAGCCGCTTCAGAAGTGCCATCATGCTGGTCCCAATAAGGGGTGGGAGAATATAACCCTTGTAAAAATGTCGTTAGCAGCATTATGCGTTTATAACGATGATTTTTTGATCTGAAAGTCGCATGAATAGGTTCATCTTCACTTACTAACTCATCAAGCAGAGGGACAAGATGTTTGTTATGTATATGTTTGCCAGTCACATAAGTAGGAAGCATTGAAATTCCTCCATTATTCAGCACTGCCCTTAAAATAGCATCTCCTGAATCCATTCTTACTGAACCATTTGCAAGAAAGGCATTCATGTTTCCACTTTCGGTTCGGAAATGCCAATTATTGTGAGGATGTCCATATTCTAAAGTTAATAGGCGGTGTTTTTGTAAATCTGAAACAGTAGTAGGTGCTCCATTTTCTTTTATGTAATCACTACTAGCAACAAGCCGCCTTGTATTTGGTGCAAGCATTATCGTTGTCAGACCATCTGTGGTGTTCATTTCAGAAATACGAATATGTAAATCAATAGCTGTATGACTAGGCGATATTGAATAATCAGTTGTGCTTAAATCAATCGATAATTTTGGATATTTTTTTAGGAAATAAGGAATGTGAGGCGCGATGTGGCGATGCGCAAAAGCAGGCGGAGAACTGACTTTCAAAACGCCTTTCACTTCTCCTGTTGCATCCGTGATCTCGGCTTCTGCCTCGTCAATTTCCGATAAAATATGGCGACATCGAACTAGGTAATCAGCCCCAACTTCAGTCAATGATACTCTTCTTGTGGTGCGTTCAACGAGTTGAGCGCCAAGTCGGGATTCTAAACCAGCAAGATGTTTAGATATGGCAGATGGCGGCATTACGAGCATATCCGCTGCTGCTCTAAATGAATGCTCACTAGCGATAACGGTGAAAACACGCATTGAGGTAATTAAATCCATAACATCTCCCAAAAATCATTAATCACAACAAAGTAATTATGTTTAAATCAGAAACAATCAGCAGGCAAGGTTCATATATATAAAAAATCAGAGATATCATCCAATGATTAGTAAACTTATTTTAAATTTCTTTAGCGTAGTTGATTGAATGAATTGACAGGTAATTCTTAAGTGATTAAATGAAAGGTACAAACGCCGTGCCGTATTATGGACTTCATCTATTTTTTGCGGAGGGGTGGCCGAGTGGCTGAAGGCGGCGGTTTGCTAAATCGTTGAAGGAGGAAACTCCTTCCGGGGGTTCGAATCCCTTCCCCTCCGCCATTTTTTCTTTTTATAAAAAATCATATATTTGTCTGAAAAAGGTTCAAAAAAAATCTTTAATTTTTTTCGATGCCCTTAAAATGAGGTTTGTGTCCATAAAGGGTGCGTCCTACATATCGATCGATAAACGAGTATTGCCTGCGATGACAAATGATGCTTTTTCAAAAGATGGTGATCTAAGAAATGCTTTTGCATTATTACTAAACCCATAGGGTTCGCTCGGAATGCCGAAGAAATTTTTATCTAGTTTATTATTGAAATTTACATCAAGATAAACGCCAATAGCATAAATGCCATCTGGTAATTCAAAACTATAGGCAACCCCATTGTGCCTGTTATTAAAATCACAGCGAATCCAAGAACCATCCGCACTATGAGTGAGCATGTTGATGTTGATGTATCAGGTATTTTAAGACGTGAAACCACAATTGACGAAGCAGGCGATCAGCTGATAGATATGATTATTCGTACAGCTAATGGTCGAAATACGGCTGCTGAAGCACTTGGTCATCGAGAATTTTCAATGACCAAATTATATCGATCAGCTTAAAAAAGGAGGGCGGAGGAGAGCTCTGCCTCAATCTTTGGAACATATTTTTATAAAAACGCAAGAAGCGATGCAAAGCGTGTGCGATGCTTTTGAATCTCATGGAATAACCAAGCATAATGCTGAGATAGTTGCGCATCATTTAGTTTTGGCTGAAACCGACGGCCAATTGGGACATAGTCTTTCAAGAGTGAGGAGCTATCTGGCGCAAATTAAAAGTGGAAAAGTAAATATCAGTTCTTCTATCAGCTCGCAATTTCAGGGAAAGGGGTGGCTAGCACTAGATGCAGATCATGGATTTGCATTTCCAGCATTAGACCATGCTTATTCGCAAGCGATGCCATTAATTCGTGAAAATGGAGCCCTTCTGGTTACGATTAATAAATCCCACCATGCAGGCGTTCTAGGTCATCATGTTGAGCGATATGCAGAGCAGGGGGTTGTTGCGCTTATGTTTTCAAATACCCCGGCTGCGATGGCGCCTTGGGGTGGCTCCACCCCTATCTTTGGAACCAATCCAATTGCA
>JABJAN010000029.1 GCA_018666135.1 Alphaproteobacteria bacterium
AAATCCACCATGGAAGTAGAAGCCCAAAAAGACGGCTTCTTGGTAAATATTACTGCTCAGGCGAATACAGATGTGCCAGTTGGAGACGTTGTTGCTCTTATTGTTGAAAGCCTTGATGACGCCCCACCACGCCCCTCCCCTTCATCTCCATCACCAGAAGCAACAGAAATAGCAGCCACAACATCCGATATTGTGCCAAAAACACCTTCCTTACCTGCAGAACAATCAGCAAGTTTGCCAAAAATACAGGCTAATGAAAAGATTGCCCGAAAACCTGTTCAACCTGCACTAGTTTCCAATCAAGCTGAGGGCAAGATTCTCGCATCTCCGAAATTACGCGCATTAGCAGCTAGCGAGAACCTTGATTTGTCAAATCTTCGAAACGCTGGTCATCCAGAACCTTTTAAAGCTGTTGACCTTTTTGCTTTAAGGCAATTATCTAATCAATCCCATGGCAGCCTGCGAAGCACCGCTACAAGTCTTATTGAAAAAAATTCATTCCATATTTTTGTATCCGAAATTAGTGCGTTTAACACTGAAGTGTCTATTGAAGTAATCTTTGCTTCTTTTATTGCTGCCAGCCTAAGGCAATATTCAGGTGATGACATAATCGGCATTAGCTACAAATCTGGGAAAATGTTAGAAAGTGTTTTATATCTAAACCCAGACCAACATCAATTAGCAGACATTGTTGTATCTGATAGTGATATCCCTGTAATAGCAGAAATATGCGATCTCACATCTACCGATTTTATACATCTATCAGGTGATACACATTCAGATATTATTTTCACTATTTCTAATCTCGCAGATCAATTTATGATCACACTAGATTGGCAGCCAAATAAACTGCCACAATCAGATGCACTTGCTTTGCTTAGCGATTTTAGCATGCGAGTAAAATCACCATTAAAACAATTACTTTAGGGCTCAGTCAGATGCAATATACAGATTTATATATTAACGGCGTTTTCAAACCAGGGGCACAAAATGTGCGATTTGATGTGGTAAACCCAGCCGATGAGACAATACTTGCATCTGTTGCATCAGCTGAAATAGCTGATGCGGATGAAGCTCTAGACGCTGCGCAAAATGCATTTGAGGATTGGGCATCAAGAACCCCTAGAAATCGCTCTGACATTCTGCGTAAAGCATATGAACTTATGAATGCAAGATTAGATGATTTTGCCAAATTAATTACGCTTGAGAATGGTAAGGCTGGCAATGATGCAAGAGGTGAAGCTGCTTATGCTGCTGAGTTCTTTCGTTGGTTTTCAGAAGAAGCTGTGCGTGCCGATGGCATGATTACGCACGCACCTGCCAGCGGTGCTCGTATTGTAGTTCAGCATAAACCAGCAGGTATAGCTGTGTTAGTAACACCTTGGAATTACCCCGCTGCAATGGGCACACGGAAAATTGCACCTGCGCTGGCTGCTGGATGTCCTGTGATTATTAAGCCTGCGTCTGAGACTCCTCTTACTATGCTTGCATTAATGCCTTTATTAGAGGAGGCAGGCGTTCCAAAAGGGATAGTCAATGTATTACCATCCCGAAACACAGGACCCATTGTTGACCATCTTTTACATGACCCAAGGGTTAGAGTTGTCTCCTTTACTGGCTCAACTGAAATTGGCAGGGTGTTATTGCGTTCTGCCGCTGATCAAGTTCTTAAACCTGCTATGGAACTAGGCGGTAATGCGCCGCTAATCGTATTTGAGGATGCGGATGTTGATGTTGCTGTAGAAGGGGCAATGCTTGCCAAAATGCGTAATTTAGGAGAAGCGTGTACCGCTGCGAATAGATTTTATGTGCATAAAAATATATTCAATAAATTTGTTGATAAATTTACACTCGCAATGAGTGCTCTGAAAACTGGAAATGGTCTTGACCCTGATACTGATGTTGGACCTCTTGTTAATAAATCAACTAAGGATAAGGTTGCCTTTTTCGTGCAAGATGCAATTGCTAAAGGGGCAGAACTTAAATTGGGTGGCACTGATATTGAAGGACCTGGCTTTTATTATCCGCCCACTATTTTAACAAATGTACCTGAAAATGCCGAATGTGTGGTTGATGAAATTTTTGGACCTGTAGCGGCAATTCAATCGTTTGAAGATACAGAAGATGTAATAAGACGTGCTAATGATACTGAATATGGTCTGGTTGCATATGTTTTTACAGAAGATATGAAAAGAGGTATGCGCGTGTGTGAACGTCTTGATTATGGAATGGTTGGTCTTAATCGTGGATTGGTATCTGACCCAGCCGCGCCTTTTGGAGGCAGCAAACAATCAGGGCTAGGACGCGAAGGGGGACATGAGGGCATGCATGAATTTATGGAAACACAATATATTTCAGCAAGCTGGTAAATTTATGTCTATTAAACAAGCTGCCATACGAAAATTAAGCTGTTGAAAACGCTAATTTTGATGTGCTGGTTTAACTCATATAATTGGGATAGCTATTAGCTATAGCTGTTTTAAAAAAACACCCTTACCAACCTGCGAATTTTACCAGCAATCTGTCTTGAAATTGATTGACAGTGTGAATTTCGAATGGTTACCTTTATGATGATAGGCAGAAGATTAACTTCTCATATAACGCCTTAACCAGACTTCACTACGGTCCTTAAAAGTGACAAGATTTTCCGCTTGGAATGTAATAAAAAACGGGTTTACCGGACAATCTGGCTGGTCACGTCAATGGCGTGATCCTGAACCCAAATCACATTATGATATTGTCATTGTTGGAGGCGGTCTTCATGGACTTGCGACTGCCTATTATTTGGCTAAAAATTTTAAGCTCACCAATATAGCTGTGTTAGAAAAAGGGTGGATTGGCGGCGGAAATGCTGGACGCAACACAACCATTATCCGCTCAAACTATATGCTTAAAGGTAATCGAGAATTCTATGAAAAATCCTTAAAATTATGGGAAAACCTGAGCCATGAGCTGAATTACAATGTCATGTTTAGTCAACGCTCTCACATTGGTTTATATCATACAGCTAATGCATTAGATGCTGCTTCTAGGCGTTATAATATCATGAGGCAAACAGGCTCTGATGCTGAAATCTGGTCACGATCAGATTTAGAAAAAAAAATACCCCATCTTAATTACGCGCATGATGCCCGGTTTCCAATTCATGGCGCACTTGTGCAAAAACGTGCTGGAACCGCACGACATGATGCAGTCGCTTGGGGATATGCAAGAGCTGCTGACAAGCTTGGTGTTGATATTATTCAACAATGTGAGGTTATTGGGATTAAACGAAATGCTCGAAAAATTACTCAAATTGAAACCAGTAGAGGTAGTATCCAAGCTGATAAAATCGCCTTTGCTGTTGCTGGTAATACGTCTCGATTATGGCAAATGGCAGAATTAGGAAATTTGCCTATTGAAAGCCATAATTTACAAGCTTTTGTTACAGAGCCTATTAAGCCCCTGCTTGACCAGGTGGTAGTATTTGGCGTTGCAGGAGCGCATTTTTATATTTCGCAATCTGATAAGGGTGGAATGGTTTTTGGAGGTGATATTGATTGGTATAAATCCTATGCGCAAAGAGGTAATCTGCCAATTGTTCAAGATGTAGCAGAATGTGCCTTATCTGTGATGCCTTGTCTTGGCAGAGTAAAGTTACTGCGACACTGGTCAGGTGTGGTGGATATGTCGATGGATGGCTCATTTTTTATCTGTAAAACACCTTTGGATAATTTATATTTAAATGCAGGGTGGAACTATGGCGGATTTAAGGCAAGCCCAGCATCAGGCTGGTATTTTGCAGACCTTATTGCCAATGACAGACCAGATGAAATTATCAAAAATCATGATTTAGACAGATTTAGACGGGGGCATCATATTGATGAGCGCGGTGCTGGCGCTGACCCCAAATTGCATGGTTAGGGAAAAGATATATGATTCAAATAATCTGTCCATTTTGCGGCAAGCGTGATCATAGTGAATTTAGCTATGGCGGTGATGGTGAAATCACGTATCCTGCTTTGGATGCAAATGAAGAAAGCTGGCATGATGCTGTTTTCCTAAGAGAGAATATTTACGGCAGACAAATTGAAACCTGGCAGCATATTCATGGATGTCGCTCTTGGCTGTTAGTAGATAGAGATACAAAAACGCATGAAATTTTCTCTGTTAAATTAGCGCACCTAGACTGGCACATATTATTGGAAAAAAATAGATGAAGCCAAGACGTGTTTCTCCTCCAATCTCGAATTATAAAATCCCAGATTATGACATTAATTTTTTCTGGAATGGAAAAAAATTAACTGCCAAAAAAGGAGATACCATTGCATCTGGGCTTTTAGCAAATCAACAAGATATAATCGGTCGCAGTTTCAAATATCACCGTCCACGCGGCGTTATGTCAGCAGGCGTTGAAGAATCAGGCGCACTTGTGACAATAGGGGATGGCGCCTATACAGAGCCCAATATTAGTGCCCCTACAGAACAAATTACAGAAGGGCTATGTGTATATTCTCAAAATGCCTGGCCATCTGTTAGATTTGATATAGGTAGTATTCTTAACCAGTTTAGCCGCTTTTTAGCAGCTGGTTTCTATTATAAAATGTTTATGGGCATACCTCCGTTCGAATGGGGACGAGGCACCTCAATATGGATGTTTTTTGAACATTTTATTCGCAAAGCTGCTGGACTTGGACGTGCCTCTAGGCTTGCAGATCCAGATATCTACGAGCATCTTAATACCCATACAGATATTTTGGTTATTGGCTCTGGACCTGCTGGTATTCGTGCTGCCCTAACAGCAGCCAAAAGCGGAGCAGATGTTTTGTTAGTAGAACAAGATTTTTTAATTGGCGGCAGTTATTTATCACAACCAGACAAAATAGAATTTATAGAACTGACTGAACAGCTCACTGCAAAAAACATTACTATATTAACAGGCACTACCGCTTTTGGATTATATGATGATGAAACTGTTGGTCTGATTGAGCGCGTTTCAGACAGGCATGAAAATATTACACAAAAACTACCAAGACAGCGATTTCATATTTGTAGAGCTGAAAAAATCATCCTTGCTACTGGCGCCATAGAAAGAAATTACGCTTTTATAAATAATGATTTACCAGGGATAATGACTGTAAGCTCTGCTAGAACTTATCTTAATAGACATCATCTATTAGTTGGCGAACAAATTATAATTAGTACCAATAATGATTCTGCCTATGAAACAGCCTTGGAGCTAAAAAATGCTGGCGCTAATGTAACTATTTTGGATGCTCGGGAGCAGATAGGAGATAATCTCCTCCAGAAAATAGTAAGCAACCAGATACATCTTTATCTTGGAAGCGCTGTAGCAAAAGCAGAAAATGGGTTTAATTCTGCCTCGATTAAGAAAATTCAAATAGCAGAGCTAGGCAAAAATGGCTGGCAAAGTGCCGGCAGCCTAAGATGTGATTGCTTGCTAATTTCTGCTGGATGGTCACCAGTTATTCATCTTGCTTCACATCAAGGCTTCCCTATAAACTGGAGCGAAGAAAATGCGTGTTTTTACTCTTCAGGCAATAGTAAAACAATTTTTCTTGCTGGTTCTGCTGCAGGAATATGGAATAGGCAAGGTTGCATTCAATCTGCTATTGACATTTTTAATATTGAAGCTAATGCCAACGACAGCGCGCATCAGAAAATGGGGGGGTGGGATACGCCAATTAAACCATTATATGAAATCAGGCTTGCATCACTCAAAGGTAAGGCTTTTGTTGACCCACAGCACGATGTTACAGCTTCTGACATTCGATTGGCTCATCAAGAAGGCTTCATTTCAGTAGAACATATGAAGAGATATACAACCCTTGGAATGGCAACAGACCAAGGTAAAATGGGTAATATTATTGGTTTATCAATAATGGCTGATGCTCTTAATGCGCCTATATCTGAGGTAGGTGTAACCAGATTTCGCCCCCCCTATACCTCCATCTGCCTTGGCGCACTTGCAGGAAGACACAGGCAGTCTCATTTCAAACCTATTAGAAGAACACCGCTTGACCAATGGTCTTTGCGCCATTCTGCCATAATGACTGAAGCTGGTCTTTGGCGGCGTCCTTGGTATTATCCCGAAAAGGGTGAAGATCTGAATAAAGCGTACATTCGAGAAGCAACAACAGCACGCAGAAGTTTAGGCATTTGTGATGTAAGCACGCTTGGAAAAATTATGGTTCAAGGACCAGACGCAACCGAATTTCTGAATAGAATTTACACTAATCCATTTGCTAAATTACCTATTGGCAAAGCACGCTATGGTATTATATTACGTGATGATGGAATGGTGTTTGATGATGGCACAACCTGGCGTCTGGCTGAAAATAATTATTTAATGACGACAACTACAAATAATGCAGCCTCTGTAATGACTCGTTTAGAAGAACTTTTGCAAGTTCGCTGGCCTCAATTAAAAGTACATGTTACTTCTGTCACTGACCAATGGGCTGGTTGTGCGATTGCTGGACCAAATGCACGAAATCTGTTGACCAATTGTGTGGATAAACCAGACGAGATGTCACATGAAGCACTCCCATTCATGGGTGTTAAGCAAATATATCTAAAAAATATTCCCTGTTACATAGCACGTATTAGCTTCTCAGGAGAATTAGCCTTTGAGGTATATGTCCCAAGCGACTATGCGCCATCCCTTATGCAGATGATCTGGCAGAATGCAATGGCGTTTGACAGCTGTCTTTATGGTCTGGAAGCCCTTGGTACCATGCGTATTGAAAAGGGTCATGTTACTGGTGCAGAGCTAGATGGCAGAACAACAATTGATGATGTGGGTTTGGGCAGAATGGCATCTGCAAATAAAGATTTCATAGGCAAATCCCTGCGGAGCAGACAGATGCTTGCAAGTCCGAACAGACCGCAGCTGGTTGGAATATTCCCCAAAGATAAGAGCAAAAAATTCAGTGCTGGTGGATTGTTAAATGAAGCTGGAAAAACAAACTCTCATCCGCTTGGCTGGGTTACAGCTGTTACTTATTCTCCAGCATTGGGGCATTGGATAGCACTTGGCTTTATTGAAGGTGGGCTGCAAAATACAAAAGATAAACAGATTATTCTAACAGATGAATTGAGAGCAAATTTCCTGGATATTGAAATAGTTTCTCCACATATGTATGACCCTGAAGGCACCAGACTACATGGATAAATCAATTGAAATAATACGTAGTAATGCTCTTGATGGATATTTTACTGAAGATAAAACATCCACAGATACATCTAATATAAGATTTGAAATTATACGAGAACATAAAATTACGCAACTTGTGGTCTGGCCAGATACCATCGACGTTTTTCAAAATCACATTGCCTCACTACCCATTTCTGGTGATTTCATGAAACCTGGTAAGGTATCTGAATTAAATCACGCTAAACTTGTAAGAATTGAGCCCTTAAAATGGTGGG
>JABJAN010000030.1 GCA_018666135.1 Alphaproteobacteria bacterium
CGTAATATATTGTATTGGCGGTGTGGTAGGTCTTGTACTAGGGGCTGATTTGATAGTTAAGGGATCTGTTGATTTAGCGCTCGCACTCTCCATTTCCAAAACTGTAATAGGTCTTACCATTGTTGCTTTTGGAACATCTCTGCCAGAGATAGCAGCAGCAATCGCTAGTTTAATTCATAAAAGAACTGATATGGCACTTGGCAGTATTATTGGCTCAAACATATTTAATATTACAGCAGGGTTAGGCATAACTCGCTTATTTAGTGAGCTTCCACTTACAAGTGAGATTCTAACAATTGGTCTACCAATTATGTTACTATCTACCTTAATTCTCGCTGGACTTATCATATTAAAACAAGCGATTGCAAAATTAGTTAGCAGTTGTTTTTTGATTATTTATATTATTTTTCTGGGACTAAATATGGGTTTTTTCAGCTAAATTAACCCTATATGACAAAAAATTTTAGTGCCTGCATAGATAAATAGACGTAAGTTGTTCACATCTTTCGGGACTTGTAAACAATATGTAATAAATAGATAAATTATTTTGCCATCTTATTCTTGACATTACCTAACTGTTTGTTATTATTTAGTTTTTTATATATGCCTAATTTTTAAGCACTTATGTTGAAACGCCTTATTTCTGCCGTTTTTTCGGCTAAAACACATTTTTATCAACAAACTTATCCACAACTTTAGTGGATAAAAATATTAGCTTTCTACCGATTTGATTCGTTGTTGTAATGAATTAAGAATATATGTTCAGATTCAATCATTAAGAAGCAAAAACTAAAATAAAAGTTAAGAGGGATATTGAAACTAATTGATTTTCCTAATATTACACTTATCACTACACTTAAATTTATAATTGTAAGCACCAGCGGAGTTTACTATGACGCCAGAACTTACAGAGTTTCAAACTGGTTTAGACTATTTAAAAAGTCAGGTAAAAAATTTACCCAAAAAACCAGGTGTATACAGAATGTTCGATGCTGATGGACAATCCCTATATGTTGGCAAAGCAAAATGGCTATCAAATAGAGTAACAAGCTATACTCAACCAAATAGATTAACTAATCGCCTGCTTCGTATGGTTGCCGAAACGCGGCATCTTGAAATTACGGTTACCCATTCAGAAGTTGAGGCGCTATTATTAGAATCCAATCTAATTAAGCAGTTAAAGCCACGTTATAATATTCTTCTAAAAGACGATAAAAGTTTTGCCTATATTATGGTCACAGAAGACCATGCTTTTCCGCAGCTGACTAAACATCGAGGCAAAAGGCTCCGTAAAGCGAGTTATTATGGTCCATTTGCCTCTGCTAGCGCTGTTAATAAGACAATTGCATCCTTATCTCGTGCATTTCTCTTGCGTAACTGTACTGATTCGATTTTTTCTTCAAGGACAAGACCTTGTCTGCAATATCAAATCAAACGGTGTACCGCTCCATGCGTAAATAAAGTGGATAAAACAGAATATGATAAGCAAGTAGAAGCAGCAAAAAAATTTTTATCAGGGCATTCAGATGAAGTGCAAAGACATTATGCGACTGAAATGCAGAAAGCTTCTGATATACTTGAATTTGAAACAGCAGCTATTTGGCGCAACAGAATAACAGCCTTAACAGCTATTCAAGCAAATCAGGATATTAATCTGAAATCATTACAGGACGCAGATATTATTGCTGTCGCTATTTCTGGGGGAATATGTTGTGTTCAAGTATTTTTTGTCAGAAATGGCTCAAACTACGGAAATACGGCTTTTTTTCCAAGAATAAATTCATCAGAAGATGTCAGAACTATTCTATCCGCATTTATTGGTCAATTCTACAGTGATAAAATTCCTGCCAATTTGATTTTAGTAAGCGAGCTTCCAAAGGAGCTAAAATTACTTCAATCTGCATTATCACAGCAAACTGGAAACAAGATAACTATCTCAAGACCTGAGAGAGGTGACCGTCGTAAAATTATGGAAATGGCAATACGGAATGCAGAAGAAGCAATTGCACGAAAACTTGCAGATACTGCATCCCAGAGAAGGTTACTAGATGCCCTCACACAGTCGCTCGAACTAGATGAGGTACCTGAGAGAATAGAGATATATGATAACTCCCACATACAAGGCACTCACGCTGTTGGGGCAATGGTTGTTGCAACGGCAGATGGCTTTGCTAAATCAGCCTACCGAAAATTTAATATGCGAAATGAGGGTGCATACGCAGTACATGACGGAGATGATTTTGCCATGATGCGGCAAATGATCCATCGACGGTTTGATAGAGCGCTAAAAGAAGACCCAAATCGGGAAATGCCTACCTGGCCAGATCTGTTATTAATTGACGGAGGCAGAGGACAAATAAATGCCGTTTATGAGGTGCTTGACGAATTAGGCATAAATGATATCACGGCGATTGGTGTCTCTAAGGGACCTGACAGAAATGCAGGCAGAGAACAATTTCACAAACGCAATGAAGACAGTTTTACCCTGCAACCAGATAGCCCTGCGATGCATTACCTGCAACGCCTCAGAGATGAAGCGCACCGATTTGCTATTGGCAGTCATCGCACACGCCGCACTAATGCTCAGTTTAAAAACCCATTAGATGGCGTCCCGGGAATTGGGGCAAAAAGAAAAAAAGCATTATTAAACCATTTTGGTTCCGCACGCTCAGTCACAACCGCAGGAATTCAGGACTTACAAGCAGTAGAGGGTATTTCATCTCATATCGCACAACACATATATGATTGGTTTCATAGTCAAAATAATAGTTAAAAAGAATTTATTTTGCTACGGATAGTTCTCAAAAATCATTTCTTAATTTAGCCATCCTTATTTACTTTAAAGATAATTTTGAAAGATTGAAGAAAATCACTGGGTATGAGATGGTAGGAAAAGGTACAAATAGCCAAATTTGAATAGCTAATAACTACATAATACCCTATCTAAACAATCTATCTGAGATACATATGAACCTTCCCAATTTTTTAACTATTCTAAGAATAATCGCTGCACCCATTATTGCTATATTAATATGGCAGGAAACATCAATATTTCAGCTTATTATAGCATTTTTTTTATTCGTCATTGCTGGCGCTACTGATTGGCTAGACGGGTATCTGGCACGTGCGATGGGGATAGAATCTCATCTTGGGCGCATTTTAGACCCAATTGCAGATAAAGTGTTATTAGCCTGTATTTTATTAGCCCTAGCGTCTCATTATACAAGAGATTGGCTTTTTATTCTACCTGCGCTGACAATTTTTCTGCGTGAATTTGTGATATCTGGCTTTAGAGAATATATGTCAAAAGAAGGTATTATTATTCAGGTCAGCATGCTTGCTAAATGGAAAACAACATTACAGCTAGTGGCGGTTGGCCTTATCTTGCTTTCTATGATTTTCGTCGAAAATAAAATGATTTACTATTCAAGTATTACAATATTTTGGCTCAGCGCAGTGGTCACTATAACAACGGCATTTGATTACTTAAAAACTGGATTATCTGCACTGAAATAAATTAAATTTTTACCAAAATACTAACGTGATGTCTTTTGAGTATATGCCTCTACTAGCTTGCGAGATGCTTCATCAGGCTTAAATTGATAGTCCGCAATTTGAGACACAGGTGTAATTTCAGCTGCAGTTCCTGTAAGAAATGCTTCTGTTGCGTTTTCTAATTCATTTGGCAAAATATGTCTCTCAACTACTTCAAATCCAGCATCCTTGGCTAATTCAATTACAGTTCGTCTCGTAATGCCATCTAGAAAACAATCTGCGATGGGTGTGTGAATTTTACCATCATCCATAAGGAAAAAGATATTTGCGCCTGTCGCTTCTGCTACATACCCACGATAATCAAGCATTAATGCATCCTGAAATCCTTTTCGTTCTGCATTATGCTTAGCAAGGGTACAAATCATATAAAGCCCCGCAGCCTTAGCCTGAACAGGGGCTGAATCTGGGGATGGTCGACGCCAATCTGCAATATCCAGAGTAATACCCTTCATTTTTGTTTCAGGGTCAAAATAGCTAGGCCATTGCCATGCCGCTACAGCAACATGCGTTGTTGTTTGCTGTGCAGATATAGCCATCATCTCAGAACCACGCCAGCAGAATGGCCTCAAATACCCGTCTGTAATGCCATTTGCATCTAACACTTGATATTTGATTTTTTCCATTTCCTCATCAGATATAGGTAAGTCAAAATCAAGAAAATTGCAGGATGAACGAAGCCGCGCCGTATGTTCAGCAGACTTAAAAATCTTGCCATTATAAGATCGCTCACCTTCGAATACAGAAGAAGCATAATGTAATCCATGACATAGGGTATGCGTTTTTGCATCTCGCCAAGGGACCATCTGCCCATCTAACCAAATATACCCGTCTCGATCATCAAATGGGATTAGTGACATGGTTATTCCCCGTATTTTTATTCCAATTATTAGTTTTACTGCGTTGAAACTGGAATAAAATAATCCAAAATCATAACAATGCTTTATTTTTCTATCAGGATCAGTATTATTGGTCAACATGGCTGACATAAAATCATCTCAAAAAGCATTATTTCTCCGTAAAGAGACATTACGACAAGGCATAGAGCTGTTATTTTACGCCTATCGTGATTTTACCAGTGAAGCTGATTCTATTTTATCTGAGATTGGATTGGGGCGTGCCCATCACAGAGTAATATATTTTATCGGCAGGCAACCTGGAATGACTGTTAGTGATTTACTCAATATCCTTAAAATTACAAAACAAAGCCTTTCTCGCGTTTTATCACATCTGATTTCTGAGTCATATGTTCGTCAAGAAATTGGCGAGGCAGATAAACGACAGCGGCTTTTATTTCTGACATCAAAGGGAAATGCCTTAGAAGCGCGACTAACAGATATACAATGTAAAAGATTTGCAAATGCTTATTTGCAATCTGGTGCAAGTAATGTTGCTGGTTTTGAGCAAGTACTTACATCCCTTCTAGATGCACATACAAACCAACAGCAGAAACAAAAAACTGAGACCAACTAATATGTCAAACACCAAAGCACATATTCTCGTCGTTGATGATGACAAACGTTTACTTGATTTATTAAAACGGTTTCTTGAGCAGAGTGGGTTTCGGGTAACAGGGGCAAGTGATACTGAACAAGCTAATGCCTATATGGTTGGTGTTCATTTTGATTTACTTGTAATTGATATAATGATGCCTGGCAGAACTGGCATTGAATGGCTTATCGAAATAAGAAAAACAACGTCTATTCCTGCAATCTTTTTAACTGCTTTAGGGGAAACAGAACAGCGAATTGATGGGCTTGCCGCTGGAGCAGATGACTATTTACCTAAGCCTTTTGAGCCAAGGGAGTTGGTGTTAAGAATCAGCAGGATCCTTGACAGATCAATGACAGAGCCTTCTGGCCATATTGGTATTGTTTTTGGCGGTTTTGCTTTTAATTTAGAGAGTAAAAAATTATCCCATGACGATGTGCTAGTGCATTTAACCACATCCGAGCAGGATTTACTTAGTTGCTTTGCCAATAATCCCAATAAAACTCTTTCCAGAGAGAAGCTCATTGAGCTTCTTGAAGGCAGAATGCAAGGCAGGTCGATTGATGTTGCTATTGCTAGACTTAGAACGAAAATCGAAAAAGACCCTAAACAACCTTATTTTTTGTCGACAATTCGTAATCTTGGATGGAAATTGCAAATTGACAAAGTAATTGGTTAAAGTTTGAAAACAGCGTTATTATCAGATTATAGTTAAATACTAGTTCAGGAACTGGAGAATGCAGTTAAGACACTATTTGCCTACAACTATTTTTGGTCGTTTATTAACCATTATTTTAGTGCCTATGTTTTTAGTGCAGCTAATTACCGTTCTTATTTTTTACGAACGTCACTGGGATTCTGTTACGCGTCAATTAGCAAATTCTCTTACCAATGAAATAAGATTACTAATTGACAGATTTCCAGAAAACCCAAGTGAAACTAGCATAAAAGAACAAGCCGAATTTGCTCATAAATATTTCGATTTTAAAGTTACATATATTCCTGATTCAAAAATTACCTCAAAAGATATTACAACAGACACAAGTTATCCTGCTTTTGCATTTAAACAAACAATGAATTCGCGGCTTATATACCCTTGGACTGCTGATTTATCAGCGCATCCAGATACTATCTATGTAGATATACAATATCCAGAAGGTGTATTGACGCTGGAAATTGGCAAAAAACGCCTTATCAGCTCTACCAGTTTGCTTTTTATTGGCTGGACGATTAGCAGCTCATTAATTTTATTTATCATTGCTCTTATATTTATTCAACGCCAGGTACGACCCATTAGACGGCTTGCCATTGCCGCACGTCAATTAGGGCTTGGAAGAGACCTGCCAGATGATTTCCAACTAGAAGGCGCACGAGAAATAAGAGCGGCAGGACGTGCATTTCAGGCAATGAGGCATCGGATAAAGCGTCATCTTAATGAGAGAACAACAATGTTAGCTGGAGTTAGCCACGATTTACGCACCCCTCTTACAAGAATGCGTCTCCAACTTGCTTTATTGAAAAAAACCCCGGAAATTGATGAATTATCAAAAGATATTTCAGAAATGGAAGCAATGATAGAAACATATCTTGCATTTTCAAGAGGGGAAGCATCAGCGCCTCCGCAGCCAGCTGACATCAAACAGCTATTACGCGATATTACAGAGCAATTGCAAAAATCACATCCTCAACAGCTAAGTTTAATTTTCACAGAAGATGAAATTCCTGATTTTCCATTGCGCTCTTCATCTATTCGGCGCGCCCTTACTAATATTTTAGAAAACGCATTACGCTACGCTAATAATGCAGAAATAAGAGTGAGGCGCAGGGAAGATACAGTGTTAATACAAATAGATGATGATGGTCCAGGCATTCCACCAGAAAAAAGAAAAGAAGCTATTCTTCCATTTCAGAGGCTTGAAGCATCAAGAAATCAGAAAACAGGGGGCACTGGTCTTGGGCTATCTATTGCAAGTGATATTATTTTGAGTCACGGCGGACAGCTTGACCTACTTAACTCTCCCAAAGGTGGTCTTCGTGTGCATGTAATCCTCCCTATTTAAAACACCAGCTCTGCCTAATATAATTTTACCCCATTTTCGACATTCTTTTCAGGTTTAACCAACACAACATTTCCGTCTTTATCAGGAACTCCAAGGCATAAGACCTCTGATATAAAGGGACCTATTTGACGAGGAGGGAAATTGACAACAGCAAGAATCTGCTTTCCTAATAATGTTGTTTTATTATATAGCTGGGTTATTTGCGCAGATGATTTTCGGCAACCAAACTCACCAAAATCTATTACCAATTTATACGCAGCTTTGCGGGCTTCAGGAAAATCCTCAACTTTTATTATTGTGCCCACCCGAATATCTAATTCTTGAAACTGGTTAAATTCTGCCATTATGATTCATCCAAAAATTAAGATTTAAACCTATTTAGGGCGCAATTTTATCTGTATTAAAAAACTAAGTCTGGTTTTTTTCCTCTGAATGATTGTCAAATAATCGCAAGCTCTCTGCCCATTCGCACGCTTGCTGCATGGAACTATCCAACGCCCTGAAAGTTGGCGCCATATCGTCACTTTGATCCTGAAGCCAAACAGCTCTTATTTTTATTAATAAAGCTATGATACCTTTCACACGCACTGAGCGGCGGATATTAGCAATCAGTGTATCTTGAGGAAAATCCCCTGAAATTAACAAAATTCGATCACAAATCTGATAGGCTAATTGTGCCAATGCCAATCCAAATTTTGGCTCTCTTAATGCCCATTGATGCAACGGCTTGAGAATTTGTCTCTTATCTGCAAATGCTTCCAGCATCGTCATTATTGCTTCTAAAATTTTTTCTCTAACAGATGCCTCTTCATCCTCAGAAAAATCAGCCACGAGTGCTGATAAAATCTCAGCTATTTCATTTTCAAACCAAAATAAAAATAATTCGTAAGAATTGCCTGCTATAGCTACCGCTAAATGGTGCTCGCAATCTATATCTGATGATAATTGTTCAATAGAAATAGCGGATAATTGTTCATTCGCCATAAGCCTTAAATTTAAGGCATGCGCAAGCTTTTGCTTTAGCGCAAACGGTGCTTGATTATTGCTGGTCACAACACTCTCATTAAAAAAATTAAATGATTTATATATATGAGATTAGTTAGAAAATTGAATTTGACAAGGGCTACTTGCCAAGTTCTCTACTTCTCTCTTCTGCTTTGCTCATGGCACGTGAAATAAGTTTCAATAACGCATCATCTTCCATTAGAACAGATAATGCTGCAGCGGTTGTGCCACCCTTGCTGGTAACATTTTGACGCAGCACTGATGCATCTGACGTGTCTTGGTCAAGCAAGGCACCAACCCCAGAGATAGTGCCTCTAGCAAGTTTGTAAGATAGCTCTTGAGGAAGCCCAAGCTGTTCGCCTGCTGCTTGCATTGCCTCTGTTAGTAAAAATACATAAGCTGGACCTGAACCTGACAATGCAGTCACAGCATCCATCATTTTCTCATCTGGAAGAACTATCACACCACCAATTGCCTGTAATAAGCGAACACAAAACTCTTTCTGGTCTGCAGCAACTGACTGAGCTGCATAGAGCGCTGTTATGCCAGCGCCAACTGCAGCAGGCGTATTAGGCATTGCGCGCACAACCTGACTATTTCCCCCAAGCTGCTCAGATATCCACTCACACGACAATCCAGCAGCAATTGAAAGAAACACGATTTTATCAAGCGCCATATTACGAAATTGAGAAACAGCTTCTGCCATCATCTGAGGTTTTACCGCCAACACAACAAAATCGATAGGCGTTGCATCTATATTTGCCAAATCATCAAGTGAAGAGTAATGCGCTATTACATCAGATTCTGTGTATTTTTTGTCTAATTCTGCTGGTTCAATCACGCTAATTTTTAAAAAATTTTCTGGATGATTCAACCACCCCGCAAGCATTGCTGATCCCATCCTACCACAGCCAAGAAGCACCACATGACTGCCAAGCTTAGCACCTGCAATGTGGTTACCAGGGTGTTCATCTACGGGCAAATTCATCGTATCGTTTCAATCAAACTCATGCGTGACCGTGGCTTTGTATCATCCCAAAGGGAACAATGTCGCGAGCAGCATAGGGACCATTCAATACCTGATAAATGGTTGGAAATGCCTGTTCAGCCTCGCCTAGCAATATCTCAATTATATCTTCAATTTGTTCTGGTGTTGCTCCGCCAGCACCTCGCAACATTAATTTATGCTTTATTTTAATGGTATGCGTTTTCTCACATGCAACAAAATGACCAAGCCAGAGATCTTGATTTAACAATGAAGTTAGGGTTGTAACTTCCGATAATTGTATATTATCGAAGGAAATATCAAGATTACAGCTGACATCAAGGGTTTCTTCGCTTTCGTGCCATTCTGCATAAAGCTGGTGATGACCCCAGCGCCCTGGCACATCTGCCATCATCTCATTACGGCTCGTACGATGCAAAAACCAATCCTGCTGGCTAACAAATCGCATTACTAATTCGAGTGGCTTGCCATCTATTAATTCAGACTTACTCAATGAATTTTCCTTAAAAATAACGCCTACAAATCTCACCATGTCCAGATTTTCTTTTATCTGTAAAAGCCGTCTTATCGGACGATGATTGGTTACAGTAAACCAAAGACATTCGCGAACAGCAACACAATATTTAGTATGCTGTGATATCGCAACACACATTTTGTGGTATATTTTTAAGAATTTTACTTATTTTGCAACGAGTCGCTATGGACTATTAGTCCTCTTTATTTTTAGGGGTTTTTTTGCGACCAGCCGCAGATTTAACTGTTTTATTATTTTGAATAGTAGCTTCAAGAAACTCGATTCGTGCTACCAAACTCTCAAGCCGTGTGGTGAGTGCCTCAAAATCTTCATATGTAACTAAATTAGAGTGATTTTGTTTTCGCTCATCACGTGAATTCATTATGTTTTTAGCATCCATGCGCATATCATCCACAAGAGATGCTGCACCTTGAGCCATTTGCCCAATATCAGAGAGAAGAGACGATCTGCTTTTCATCATTTGTCCTTAAGGATTACTTTAGAAATAATAACTATAAAAGTTATGGATTTATTCTACTACAAATAATGTGTCTTTGACCTAATGACAATAGCACGCTAAAAATCATTTATGGTGTGTTAGCAGATTTATACTTGGTGAAATAATCCTATTTCGATTAATTCATCTAGGTTGATAACAAGATATTAAGCAAAAATGAAAAATTTTTATAATAAATTGGGGTTATGAAATGAGAGAACAATGGTTTACATTTCCAAAAATTGACCCTGTTGCGTTATCTCTAGGACCCCTAGAAATCCGGTGGTATGCTCTTGCATATCTAGCGGGAATTATTAGTGCTATGCTAGTAATGAACCGAGAGGCAAAAAGACCAGATACTGTTTTTTCTGTTGATGACATTGCCAGACTTACCAATAATTGTGTCTTTGGTATTATCGTGGGCGGACGGCTTGGATATGTACTCTTTTACAATGCTGATTTTTATCTTTCCGCACCTCTTGAAATCTTTAAGGTTTGGCAAGGCGGAATGTCCTTTCATGGGGGCTTTTTGGGTGTCGTGATTGCCACTATTCTGACGGTTAGAAAAACCAAAATCCCACTTTTTTCTATCGCAGACCTTTTAGCGTGTGTTGCACCTATTGGGTTATTTTTTGGACGTATCGCAAATTTTATAAATGGTGAGCTTTATGGCAGAGTAACAGAACATCCAATTGGTATGGTTTTTCCAAATGGTGGTGTTATGCCAAGACATCCAAGCCAACTCTATGAAGCATTTCTTGAAGGATTTTTAATTTTTGTTATTCTTAATGGATTGCGAATATTTAAACCATCTTTATCGCCAGGGATTCTAACTGGGTTATTTTTCCTTTTATATGGATCTGGTCGAATAATAGCTGAATTTGCACGAGAACCAGATGCGCATATTGGCTTTATAAACATCTTCGGTTTTTCCCAGTTTACAACAGGACAGCTATTATCTGTTCCTGTTATATTGGTTGGTTTTATTTTATGGTCGTCATGCCAAAAAAAGTGACAAAAAGTGAGTAGAATGTGAGCACACAAAAATTCCAAGAATGGGGTGTTGAACAGATTAAAAAATCTGGTCCTATTCGCTTGTCCAATGCCATGAGTAATGCATTAATTCATCCTGATTTTGGTTATTATCATTCACAAGATATCATAGGTAAGAAAGGCGATTTTATAACAGCGCCAGAAATCAGTCAGATGTTTGGTGAATTAATTGCCGCATTTCTTGGTTTTATTTGGGACCAGTCAGGTCGTCCAAGCAACGCATTATTGTGTGAATTAGGTCCTGGACGTGGTACTTTAAGTGCTGATATACACTCTGCATTGCATCAAATTTATCCAGATTTTGCTGATGCCCCCTTGCATTTAATCGAAGCTAGCCAGACTTTACAAGAACATCAAAAGGCAACCCTAATTCATCCATCAATAGATTGGCATGATAGCTTTACACAAATCCCGCCACAACCTAGTTTTATTATTGCGAATGAATTTTTTGACGCGCTAGGCGTTGACCAAGCAATTTTTGATGGCGTTCAGTGGCGATGGCGGCTACTTGATTTCACCACTCAATTTGAATTAGTAACTGGTCCTGTTCTTAACCAAAGCGAATTTGATGCGTTTAATTGTATATCTGTAAGCAATCCCACCAAAGGAACAGTGATTGAATCATCCTTAAAATCAGAGGAAGTCACCTGTGATATTGCACATCATATTAAAAATTATGGTGGCGCTTGTTTAATCATAGATTATGGAAAAAACAACCCAATTGGCGATACGATCCAAGCTGTATCAAGCCATAAACCTGTTGAGCCTTGGTCTTCTGCTGGAAATGCTGATATTTCACATTGGGTAGATTTTAGCGCTATAAAGCGCCTAACCGAAAAATCTGGCGCCCGATTTATAGGCCCTGTCTCACAATCACACTTTCTTAGTCAAATAGGCATTAAACAGCGTGCCGAGAGGTTGGCAAAATCAGATAACCCAGAGCACAACAGAGCTCTGTTTGCTGCTGTTGATAGATTGATATCACCTGCCCATATGGGAAATCTTTTTCAAGTTGGGTTAATTGTCCCGACTGGCAAGGGCTTGCCACCTGGCTTTCAACCTGATTAATGTAGGTAAGGTAGAAATGACACTCATAATGCTAACAAGGACACTGTCTAATGCCCGTATTTCAGCTTCATAAATCCTATACTGGGGCGGTATATTACAAACATGAACTTTTGTCGACAGAACCGGTTTTTCATGGTTTTTTTACGCGTATTGGCGGCAAATCAAAGGGTATTTTTTCTCATCTAAACACATCCCTTAGAACAGCTGATTTAGAGGATAATGTTATCTATAATAGGCAAATTGTTAAAAACAGCCTGATACATGATGAACGCCAACTTATCACACTTCATCAATCACATGGCAATAAGGTTGTATCTATTAACTCTGAGGAAATCAAAAACGGAGTATATAAAGATACTGAGCTTCAGGCTGATGGCTTAGTATCCAAGGATAAAAATGTCTTGCTTGGTATTTTAACTGCCGATTGCGCTCCATTATTAATGGCTGATGTGGATGCTGGCGTCATTGGTGCATGTCATGCAGGGTGGAAGGGTGCTGCTTCTGGCATCATTGAGAACACGATTAACGCGATGTGCAATATTGGTGCGAAGAAAAAAAACATTCGGTGTGTAATTGGACCATCTATATCACAGAACAGCTATCAGGTTGGCGCTGATTTTAGAGATATAATTATAGAAAAAACACCTTCTGCTAAGAATTTGTTTATGCCAGATACTGAAGCAAGCATTAGTTCTGGCATCAATAAATTTTTATTTGATTTGCCCGGTTTTTGCTGTCTTAAACTTGAAGATGCCCATATTAAGCAGTATGATATTATTGACATAGACACCTACCAAAATCATGATCTACTTTTTAGTTATCGTCTTTCCTGTCACCAAAAAGAAGATGATTATGGCAGACAAATTTCAGTAATCGGTATTAGATAGGAGAAGCAATGCCACATTTATGGATGTTCATTCTATTTTGTTTTATTGGATTACTAGCGTCTTGTTTTTTGGTCTGAAAATTGATGAATATTCCCTTGTAATAAAACTGTCTGGTTGTTAAACAATTCAAGCACATAATTAACATAGGTATGCATTTATGAAGGTCTTATCTTGTAACTCAAACCGACCCCTTGCAGAAGCTATTGCCTCCTATCTTAATGTTCCACTTACAGAAGCAGATGTAAGACGTTTTGCTGATATGGAAGTTTTTGTTGAAATACACGAAAATGTGCGTGGTGAAGATGTATTTGTTATTCAATCTACATCCTATCCTGCTAATGATAATATTATGGAACTTTTGGTTTGCTTGGACGCCCTTCGACGAGGTTCTGCTCGGCGTGTAACTGCGGTTTTGCCATATTACGGATATGCAAGACAGGATAGAAAATCTGGTCCTAGAACCCCTATTTCGGCAAAATTGCTTGCTAATCTAATAACCTCTGCTGGTGCTGACAGGGTGCTGACAATCGACCTTCATGCCGCCCAAATCCAAGGATTTTTTGATATACCTGCAGATAATCTTTATTCTGCTCCTGTCTTTAAAACAGATATTACTTCAAGATATAATTCAGAAGATTTAGTTATTGTCTCACCTGACGTTGGCGGTGTTCTTCGCGCACGGGCTATTGCTAGTAGAATTGAAGCAGACCTTGCTATTATTGACAAAAGAAGACCACAGGCTGGGGTATCTGAAGTTATGAATATCATCGGTGACGTATCTGGCAGGCACTGTATTATGGTGGATGACATCGTTGATTCTGGTGGTACTTTATGTAATGCGGCACAAGCGTTAATGGATGCTGGAGCTTTGAGCGTGGATGCATATGTAACACATGGCGTGTTATCAGGGGGCGCCGTCAGCAGAGTTGCTTCTTCTCCCCTAAATTCGCTCGTTACAACTGATTCTATTCAATCAACTGAAGCAATGCGAGTTGCCAAGAACATTCGCCAAATCACAATCGCTCCCCTACTCGGAGAGGCCATTAGGCGTATTCATGAAGAACGTTCAGTATCTTCTCTATTCAAATAAAAACCAGAATAGCTTAATTCCACCATTTTCGCAGATATTTCTTGTTTTTTACCTATAAAATGCCTATCAACACACAACCATGCACCCCTGGAGGCATGGCGCTGATTATGATGAGGAGAAAACCATGTCAGAAAACACTTTGATAAGCGCAGATTTGCGCAATCGTGTCGGTAAGGGGTCCGCCCGTGCGGCACGCCGTGCAGGTAAGATTCCAGCCGTCATTTATGGCGATAAAAAAGAGCCTATCGGGATTGAAATAGAAGCCCGTATGATACGTAAAATAATTAATGAGCCTGGTATTTTTAGCCGATTACTTGATATTGGCGTAGATAATAATCAACATACTGTGCTGATGCGTGATATTCAATTTCACCCTGTTACAGACATCCCGCTTCATTTCGACTTTCTAAGAGTTGGCAAAACTAGCACTGTATCAGTTGCAATTGGCGTTGAGTTTATTAATGAAGATATTTGCCCTGCTTTAAAAATCGGTGGTGTATTGAACGTTGTACGTCACGAAATTGAGTTGAGCTGTCTTCCATCTGCTATACCAGAAAAAGTCACAATTGACTTGGCAGAAGCTAAAATTGGTGATTCTATTCATATTAGCGCGGTGCAGCTTCCAGAAGGTGTCACACCTACCATTACAGATCGTGATTTCACCATTGCTACTCTGCAATCTCCTGGTGGCGGTCTTAAAAACGAAGATGAAGAAGAAGTAGATACAGAGAATACAGAAGATAAAGAAGCCAGTTAACAGCTTTTTTGAAACGAATTGACAAGGGGCCATATTGGCCCCTTTACTATTTAACCAGTCAATAACACCAAATGGATATTGTCATGCTATTGTGGGTTGGTCTTGGAAATCCTGGTAAAAAATATGAGAATCAACGTCATAATATTGGTTTTATGTGTGTTGACAGGATCGCTGCTGAATATTCTTTTTCCCCTTGGCGAGAAAA
>JABJAN010000031.1 GCA_018666135.1 Alphaproteobacteria bacterium
ATAAAAATGTTTGGAATCAGATACTTGGACCACGGTCCACGGTACATTTATATGGGAATTGGAGCGGGTGAAGGGATTCGAACCCTCGACCCCAACCTTGGCAAGGTTGTGCTCTACCCCTGAGCTACACCCGCATTTACACAGGGTTATAGCTCGTACTTAATAAACTTACAAGATAAAATTAGAGCATTTGTTTTTAGTTATTATTTCCATCTTTTATAATCTGAATGATAGCGCTACTAATGGTTTCTTGCTCTTGTGATGTAAGATATGGATGCATTGGAATTGACAAAACAGATTGCGCTAAGCGCTCGCTTACTTCTAATCCATATTTTGCTCTTGGAAAATGGGAATAAGGTTTTTGTAAATGCATTGGAATTGGATAATAAATGGCTGTTGGAACACCTTTTATATTAAGTTTCTCCTGCATATGTTGCCTATCCACTGATTTTGGTAACGTAAGAGTATAAATTGCCCAGCTACTTGTTGAGCCTTGGTTACATACGGGCGTTTTAATCCAATCACTCAGTAAATTATGGTAGTTTTTTGCAACTTTTTCCCTTAATTTTAGCTCTTCATCAAAGATGTCTAATTTGGCCAGTAAAATGGCAGCTTGCATGGTATCTAATCTAGCTGTCATACCAAGCCTTTCGGTATGATATTTATGTATTCCTTGACCATGAACACGGCAGGAGCGCGCAATTTCTGCAATTTCATCATCTTGTGTGAATAAGGCACCGCCATCGCCATAACACCCAAGTGGTTTGGCTGGAAAAAAGCTAGTACACGTAACTTCTGCTAGAGCACCTGTTTTGCTTCCTTGATATTCTGTTCCAAAACTTTGTGCGGCGTCATCTAATACCCACAAGCCGTTGGATTTGGCGAATGCATTTATTTTATCCATTTGAGCTGGTTGTCCAAACAAACCAACAGCCATAATACCAACAACTTCAATATTGGCATCAATAGCACTTTCAAGCGCATCTGCTAATCTTGCTGGGTCCATTGTAAAGGTTTCTTCATCTACTTCAGCAAAAATTGGGATAGCTCCAAGTAGAGGCATTACTTCTGCACTAGCGGTAAATGTAAAGCTTGGTACAATTACCCCTTGCCTTGGTTTTAGTTTTAATCCCATTAATGCAAGAAGCAATGCGTCTGTTCCAGATCCACAACTTATAACATGGTTCGTTGCAACTCGTTTACTAAGAGCTGTCTCTAATTCAGAAACTTCAGGTCCCATAATATATTGACCGTGATTTAATACGGCTGCAATTTTTTGGTCTATATTCTCTCTTATCCTATTTTGCTGAGAGGCTAAATCAATGAATGCAAAGCTCATATTTTATTTTCCTGTGTTTGATGGCTCATTTCTGACAGTATTTCTTGTACTCTTAAAGCTTCATTTATGTCTGTTATCGCTGGTTTTCCTGTCCTACAAACAGAAATAAATTCAGAAATTTCGTTTCGCAACGGCTCCCCATCTGGGACATGAAGAAATTGGGGCGTTTCTCTTTCAATTTTAATAGCGTCACCTTCATTAAATAATGAATCTCTATATAAAGTAAGTTTATTCTCTTTTGGTTGTGTGTCATCAAATACAATAGATCCAGATTCCCCAATTACTACTAAGCGATGCTCTTTAATAGGTGAATACCAACTTGTATTCATCATTGCTGTAACATTGTCTGAGAATTGAAAATATGTAGATATAATATCACCACCATTTTGTGTTACATGGCTTGCTGCATTACAATTAATTGTAAGAGGCATCCCCTTAACCAATCCAAGAATAATAGATATATCATGAGGGCATAAATCATAAATGGCTGATTCAGATTTACGAATACGTCCCATCGCTAGTCGATTTGCCTGGATATGCTGAAGCCTGCCTATCGCCCCACTAAAAAGCAGTTTTTGTAATGTAACATAAGCAGGGTGATAGTGTATTAAGTGACCTACCATAACCTGTCTTTTAGCGCTAAGCGCTGCATTTTTAATAAGATTGGCAGACGACATGGATAGAGCCAATGGTTTTTCTATATATACGTGTTTGCCAGCACTTAATGCTGTGCAGGCTAGGCTTTCATGTGAATTCGCATTGGTGACAATAACCACTCCAGAAATGGTGTTATCTGCTAATATTTCTTCAAATGTTAAAGCTGGGCATGAAAATTGAGATGAAAACTGCTGAGCATTTTTAGAATCATTGTCACAAACAGCAGCCAACACCCCCAATTCCGAAGCGTTACGAGCAATATTTTTGCCCCACATCCCACATCCAATAAGTGCTATTTTTATAGTCAAGACAGTATCCTTGAATTTGGGTGTTGTTTATTCAGCAACCAGATTTAAAAATTTTCATAACCAAATCAATGATTAGCGTCAATTGTTGCTTTTTGTAACCCGTATTGTGAGTTATTAGGCTCTTAAATTTTACGATAACCTCTTGTAGAAGATTTAATTGGCACTCATATATGGTAGGGTATATATCTATCTTTAATTTTTAAAAAATTGAGTTCTAAAATGACAGAAGCAATAATGCCAGATGCATCATCATTGTTCCAAGATAGTTTGCCAGTTCACCCAGAATCACTTATTTCACAGTTAAATGCTTTGAATATAACTTTTGAGCAATTTACGCACCCTCCCCTGAAAACAGTAGATGATTCCAAAGAGCATAGGCAAAATATGCTTACTAAGCAGAATGGCGGAGGACATATTAAAAATTTATATTTAAGAGACCATAAAAAAAACAATTTTCTGGCGGTTATTCAAGAAGACCAAAATGTGGATTTGAAAGAATTAGCGCAGATGATGCAATCAGGCAGATTATCTTTTGGGAGCGCTGACAGACTACTCGAAAATTTAGGAGTAAGACCTGGCGCAGTAACGCCGCTTTCAATGATTACGGGCGCAAATAAGGGGGTTGCGATTGCGATTGATACAAGGCTATTTAATGTTGAAAAAATATATATGCATCCTTTGGTAAATGATAAAACACTATCAATGACACCTGAACAGCTTCAGCTGTTTTTAACGCATTTAGAGGTGCAACCAATAAACCTAGTATTTCCAAACCAATAAATTTTAAATTAGTAAAAATAGAGGATATAGATGTCATCTTTAATTGATCAAAAACCTTTGAAATCGCCTATTGATGTGACTGCTGAAAATATCATGACAGAAGTTATTGAGGCGAGTTCAGAGCAAGCTGTTATTGTTCAATTTTGGGCACCTTGGTGTGGGCCATGTAAACAGCTTGCACCCGTTTTAGAAAAAGTATGTGCAAAATATAAAAATGTAAAACTAACAAAAATTAATATTGACGATAATCAGGAAATAGCAGCGCAGATGCGGGTGCAGTCTGTTCCAACGGTTTTTGGGTTTGTAAATGGTCAACCTGCAGACGGATTTGCTGGTGCCCAACCTGAATCAGCTGTTACTCAATTTGTTGAGCGCTTGTCTGAAGCAGCACCTGGACTGGCTGATATTTCTGCGTTATTGGAATCAGGTGCAGCAGCACTTGCACAAAATGACAATAATGCCGCGATGCAGGCTTATCAACAAGCGCTTTCATTATCTCCTGAATCAGCAGAGGCTATGGCAGGTTTTATAAGATGTCTAATTGCTTTGGGTGAGCATGATGAAGCACAAGCTGTTTTAGATCAGCTAGATGATGATATGCAAAAAAAATCAGTCATACAGGATGTTCTGGCTGCGCTAACTGTTGCTAAAAAAGGTATTGAATTGGGCTCTGAAACAGGAGAATTAGAACAAAAAGTGATAGATAACCCGTTAGATCTGCAAGCAAGGCAAGATTATGCGATTGCTTTATTTGCGTCAGGTGCGCAAGCAGAGGCAATGGGGCAATTGCTTGAATCAATAAAAATAGATGATTCCTGGCAAGAAAATGCGGCTAGAACACAATTGGTAGAATTTTTTACTGCGCTTGGTCATATGCACCCAGATGTAATTCAAGCAAGGCGAAAATTATCTAGCTATTTGTTTTCCTGATGGTCGCACTATATGAGAATTAAACCGATGTCTGTAAAAGGAATCTGTAGTGTTTTTTGATAAAACCTAACCATAACGAGGATTAGATGACGATCAGAGGTCCATTTGAACCTGAATTTAATGAGCTACCAAGCAAACTCCCCATTTTCCCTTTATCTGGCGCATTATTGCTACCAGGGGCTGCATTGCCATTAAATATCTTCGAACCACGATACCTTGCGATGATAAGAGATACAATTTCTAATCCACTTCGCTTGATAGGCATGACACAGCCAAATAATGACAAGGAATCACATTTTTATTATCCAACAGGATGCGCTGGAAGAATATCCAGTTTCTCTGAGCAGGATGATGGCAGAATTTTAATTACCTTGTCAGGCTGCATTCGATTCAAAGCAAGTCATTTCTCTGAAGTATCATCTGGATATGTTGTTGCAGATATTAAATGGGACGATTTTAAAGATGATTTATCTATTGATGAATCCCCTATAGATAGGAAAAATTTAACAGCTATATTGAGACAATATTTTGATGCCAAAGGTTTTCAAGTTGATTGGTCTCAGTTAGAGTCCTGCTCTGATGAAAAGCTGGTCAGTACATTATCTATGATTTGTCCTTTTGATGTGGCTGAAAAGCA
>JABJAN010000032.1 GCA_018666135.1 Alphaproteobacteria bacterium
ATCAACCAAAAAAAGGCACGTAAAAGGCTAAAATAAGGCGACAAGGAATATTTGATTTTTTCACATATATATTTTTTACTGTGTTACACAAAATCAGATTAATGTGCTTCCGCCCAGCTATGCGCCCAGCCTCCATCAACAGTAATTGGCACATTTAATTTTAAAACCGGTTGGTGGGCAGACTCCATGGTTGCTTTAATTGCTTTAAACGCAACGTCAATTTCATCATCTGGTGTTTCAAAAATTAACTCGTCATGCACTTGCAATAACATTTTTGTTTTCAAGTTAAGGCTGGAGATAACATTTGGCATTTTAACCATTGCCCGTTTAATAATATCAGCTGCGGTTCCTTGGATTGGCGCATTTATAGCCTGTCGTTCGGCAAACCCTCGCACGGCTCCATTCGAAGCAGTTATATTAGAAATATATATTCGTCTGCCAAATAATGTTTCAACAAACCCTTGGTCTCTTGCAACTTTTTTCATTTGCTCCATGTAGTCCTTTATACCAGGGAACCTATTAAAATAGGCTTTGATATAGTCTCGTGCCTCTGCTTGTGAAATGCCTAGCTGGCGTGCCAGACCAAACCCTGAAATGCCATAAATAATACCAAAATTAATAGCCTTAGCACGCCGCCGTGTCTCACTATCAAGTTGATCGATGGGAATTTGGAATACCTCCGCTGCTGTCTGCGCATGAATATCCACATTATTTTGAAACGCTTCCAGCATTGATTTTTCTTTGGCAATATGAGCAACCAGCCGCAACTCAATCTGGGAATAATCTGCAGAAATAATTTTGCATCCTGGCATGGCAACAAAGGCTGTTCGTATAGAGCGGCCTTCTTCTGTACGAATAGGAATATTTTGCAGATTAGGATCAGATGATGACAGTCTTCCTGTCAATGCGCCTGTCATTGAATATGAGGTATGAACTCGATTGGTACGGGTATTTATGCTTTCAAGCAAGGCATCTGTATAGGTTGATTTTAATTTTGCTAGCTGTCTATAATCCAACACTTTTTGGGCTATTTCACTTCCCTTTGCAGCCAACTCATCTAATATATCTGCACCTGTAGACCATGCACCTGTTTTTGATTTTTTACCGCCTTCAAATCCTAATTTTTCAAACAATATCTCACCAAGTTGTTTCGGCGATGCGATGTTGAATTCTGCATCTGCTAGCGAATGTATTTCTGTCTCCAGATGCGCAATTTTAATAGCAAAATCATTTGATAAGCGGCGTAATATAGATGCATCAACCGCTATACCTTCTTGCTCCATAGACGATAAAACAGGTATCAAGGACCTCTCAAGTCTTTCATACACAACTGCCATACCCTCACGGGCAAGCCTTGGTTTTAACATCATCCATAATCGCAAAGTAATATCAGCATCTTCAGATGCATAATCACACGCATTCTGTGGCGTAACTTCAGCAAATGAAATCTGCTTTACGCCTTTACCGCATATATCTTGATATTTTATGTTTTGATGTGCCAGCCAATGGCTAGCAAGGTAGTCTAGCCCATGGCGCTCCACCCTGCCAGCATCAAGCACATAAGATAAACACATTGTATCATCTAGAGGTGATAAGGTAATATCCCCATTTCTAACCTGTTGAAGAATATGGGCATCATATTTTAAATTATGACCAATTTTTAAGACTGCAGAATCTTCCAGCAACGGTTTTAATTGCGCCATTGCATCACTGAATTCAATTTGCTCAAAAGTAGGCGCGGGCACCTGGCTATCTTCCATAAAATCAAGACCTGCCTGCTGCGAATATTGTGGCTTATCTGTATGCCGAAGCGGAATATAACATGCTTTTCCTGGGGCAAGAGCAAGCGCCACCCCTACTAAATCAGCAGAAGAGGCATTAAGAGAAGTTGTTTCCGTATCAATAGCAATCATTCCTTGATTGCGTGCTTCATCACACCACTGCTTTAATGTAGGTATGTCTGTAATAAGCTGATATAAGACTTCATCAACTTTTGGTATGATTGGTGCAGAACTAACTAATTCAGATTGCTTATCTGCATGGTGCGTATTGAGTGTATTGAGTGTATTGTCTTTCTTATTCTGCTGAGCTTGTTTTTCTTGATCTGTATTTTTTAGGTTTGCATTAGCTGGGCTTATAGTGGCTTGGGCAGAATATCCAAGCGATATAGCAAGACTTTTAAACTCCTGTTGAAGCAGAAAAGACTGCAACTTGTCATGATCTAATGCAGGCAGAACAAGTTCACTTATCTCCGTCTCAAGAGGTACATTATTTCGTAAAATTACCAATTGCTGTGAGATACGAGCTTGTTCTGCAAATTGAATAAGGTTCTCTCGTCGTTTCGGCTGCTTAATCACATCTGCTTGTGCAAGTAAAGATTCAAGATCTCCAAACTGATTAATAAGCTCAGCTGCGGTTTTTATACCAATGCCAGGTACCCCCGGCACATTATCAGAACTATCCCCTGCTAATGCCTGAACATCTACAACTCTGTTTGGCAAAACACCGAATTTTTCTTTTACTTCTTCATCCCCAATAACAGTATTCTTCATCGGGTCTAACAGCTTTACATTTTGATTTACTAACTGCATCAAGTCTTTATCAGAAGATACAATCAAACAATGCTGATTGACATCAGATGCCTGTTTGGCAAAAGTTGCGATCACATCATCAGCTTCAAATCCTGCCATTTCAAACATAGGTAAATTAAGCGCAGAAGTTGCCTGTCTCACCAAATCAAATTGAGGAATTAGCTCCTCTGGTGGTGCACTTCGATTTGCTTTATACTCAGAATATAAATCATTCCTGAATGTTTTTCTGCCTGCATCAAAAACCACTGCAATGGATTCAGGCTTTAAATCAGTTACCAGCTTAATCAGCATTTTTGTAAAACCAAATACGGCATTTACTGGCGTGCCATCAGAACGATACATAGGTGGTAAGGCGTGATAAGCCCTGAAAATATATCCAGAGCCATCTACCAAAACCAATCTATTTGATTCCTGAATATGCTTCATTATGATGTGTGCGAAGCAAAATTAGACGAAACATCAGAGGCAAAATCATTCGAACAATATGGACAGGTAACAGTTCCGTCCTCACCAAATGTCAGCCAGATTTTTGGATGCCCTAATGCCCCGCCTCCTCCATCACAGGACACACGTTTACCTGAATGAGTGTGGCTTTGACCCCCTGCATTATTCTCTGGTTTTAACATTCGAACTTCCCTATTTTTTTATTATTACTTTAATATCTAAATTGATTAATTTCCACACTGACATATTTGCTCCACTTGGCAATCCGCATCAGCCTATCGATTATACATATTAAACTAATAATAATCTGTTTACTTCAATTATAAAAGAAACATCTAGCATTTGATCTGAATTTAAGGCAAATCAAGGGTATTATTTTTTTATTCTTTAAAATAGAAAGTGATGCAAATTAACTTATTATTTCTATTCCCGCGAAGAAACAGCAAGCAAACTGCTATCACAAAGGAAAGCCAGTGTGACGAAGCCTAGTCCCAGAAATTTTTTAAATAAGCCTGATGATAATATTGCGATTCGATTAAGTGGTTTATCCAAAACCTATAAGGCTCAGGGATTATCAACCCCTAAAAATGCCCTAAAAGACATTAATCTTGAGATACCAACAGGCTGTATTTTTGGGTTACTTGGACCAAATGGAGCAGGCAAATCTACTTTGATAAATATTCTGGCTGGAACTGTTATAAAATCTGCTGGAAGCGTTACTGTCTGGGGAGAAAACTTGGATAAAAATCCACGTCAATGCAGAGCAAATATAGGTATTGTACCTCAAGAATTAAATATTGATGTATTTTTAACACCTTATGAAGCATTGGAATTCACAGCTGGAATGTATAATATTCCGCGTAAAGAACGGCTTACAAAAGAAATTTTAGAAATCGTTGGCTTAACAGAGCAAAGCCATGCGTATGCCCGCACGCTTTCTGGCGGCATGAAGAGGCGCATGCTGGTAGCCAAAGCCATGGTGCATTCCCCGCCAATCCTTATTTTGGACGAGCCTACCGCAGGTGTTGATGTAGCACTTCGCCAAAAATTATGGGAAAATGTCCGAAGCTTAAATGATGCTGGCGTAACTATTGTTCTTACTACCCATTATTTAGAAGAAGCAGAAGAGCTATGTGATCATGTGGCGATTTTAAATAGAGGTGAAGTAATCGTAAGCAAGACCAAATCAGACTTACTAAAATCTTCAGGGCGCAAAGATTTAAGCGTTACAATACCACAAGATCAGCAACAAAATCCCCTGCCAGATAGCATCAAATCTCTCAACCCGATTGCAACCCCAAATGGATTTACTATTCGATTTAACCCAGAACAGACCAATTCTGGTGAGATTCTAAAAGAAATAAGTAAAGCTGGTGTGCAAATCATAGATGTCAGTACCTATCAACCTGATCTTGAGGATATTTTTCTAGATATCACCAGCTGATTATAAAGCGCATTTATGATATAGATTAAAATGCAGATTTTGTGCCTTCTTGACATATTCATATTTGACTATTCACATCGCCATAATAAACGTAGTATAAAATGCTAGATATCGCACCCGTAGCTCAGCTGGATAGAGCGCTGCCCTCCGAAGGCAGAGGTCA
>JABJAN010000033.1 GCA_018666135.1 Alphaproteobacteria bacterium
AAAATAGCAAAAGCTTTTCACAGTTCAAATTTATAGCAGTAATAACGCTGAATATCATTAGTAAAATTTATAAAAATTTAACGATTGAGCGTTTTTTTCTTAAAATATCGATTTTCTTGTTGATCTACTCAAATGGAGTGATAACATCATTATCGATAATCTTAGTACTTCACACTTCGATACTTCAACACGGGGGAAAATATGACTGCGACGGCAAAGAAAGCAGAAAACCAATCTCAATTTGGTCAGACTGTTATTGAAGGCTCAAATGTAACAAAGGTTTTTGGAGAAACCGTTACAGCTCTCGAAGGAGCAGATTTTAATATCAGATCTGGCGAATTTATATCTCTTGTAGGTCCAAGTGGATGTGGAAAATCAACTTTATTGCGTCTGGTTGCAGGTTTGATTGAAAAAACTTCTGGTGATTTATTTGTAAATAACGAGACTGTTACAAAGCCACGCACCGATATTGGCATGATGTTTCAGAAAGCTGTTTTGCTTGACTGGCGAACTGCCATTGAAAATGTTCTTCTTCCAACTGAAGTAAAACGGCGTGTGAAGCAAGAAGACAAGCAAAAAGCACTGGCTTCTCTTGAGCTTGTTGGGTTGAAGGGATTTGAGTTTCATTTTCCAAGACAACTCTCTGGTGGCATGCAGCAGCGTGTTGCTCTTGCGCGTCTTATCCAGACAGGCGCTGATATCATGCTGATGGATGAGCCATTTGGTGCTCTTGACGAATTTACACGTGAGAGACTGAATGTTGAGCTTATGAGAATTGTTGGTGAATTAAAGGCAACCACCTTATTCGTCACACACAACATACAAGAAGCGATTTTTCTTGCGGACAGAGTGATGGTAATGACACCTCGTCCCGGCAAAATAGCAAAAATTATTGATGTTGATTTTGAGCGTCCTAGGGATATTTCGCTTCAAACCAGCCGCGAGTTTAATGTTATCGTAGAACAGGTGAGAGATACGTTGGGAGGTCACTAATCGATGTCTTATTCAACTACTGACCAAGCTAAACATGTGAGCGTATTTAGAACGCTACCTGTTCACCTGGCGATTTTTGCTGGGCTTATTTTACTTTGGGAAATTGTAAATCTTTATGGGTTTGAAGATCGAATTCAAGCAGATATGATTGCGCCCCGTCCTACCCACATTGTGCTTGCAATGATAGATATATTTTTTATTGATAAAACAGTGTGGCATCATCTTGGCTCAACTTTTCAAAAAGCGCTACTTGGTGCATCAATTGGTACTGTCATAGGCATGGGTCTTGCTATTTCAGCAACTCTTAGTGAAACCTTCAGAAAATACATTAAGCCATGGATTATCTTAATGGAAGCAACACCCCGAATTGCAGTAGGACCAATTTTTGTGGCTCTGTTGGGGTTTGGCTTATGGTCTGCGGTTGCTCTTGCTGCCTTAGTTGCTTTCTTCGGACCGTTTGTGAATACATTTCAAGGATTGATGGAAATTGATGAAGAATCCGAAGAAATGTTTCGGTCTCTTGGCGCTTCAAAATTTCAAACTTTTTGGAAATTACGTTTTGCATCAGCCCTGCAGCTTATTTCTGCTGGTTGGAAATTAGCTACAGCATCTGCTTTCGGCGGCGCATTGGTAGCTGAATTCATTCAAGCAAGCGAAGGAATGGGCGTGTTAATAGCTCAATATGTAATTATGATTACCATGGATTATGCTTTTGCTGCGCTCCTCTCAGTGACTATATTTGGCTATATTTTATTTAAAATCATGGAATATATGGATTACCACTTAATCTTTTGGCAAAATGATCTGTTGATGTTGAAAGTAAGTGAAAAAAGAAGAAAAAAAATGGGTGTATCATCGTGAAATCATTAAATTTACTTATATCCTTCGCCAAATATGCCCTCAGCTTTGTAATTGCAATTGGATTATGGGAAGCCTATGCCCGTTTTGGCGGTTTAAATGAGCTGTTCTTGCCAAGACCAAGTAAGATTGGTGCCAAGCTGTATAATATGTTCTTTGAAACAGGCATGATATATTGGCATTTCTATGTAACCATGGCGCAGATGGCTATTGGTTTCACCTACGGCATCATCATTGGTAATACGCTTGCAGTACTTGCTGCGTTCAATGAGAGTTTTCGCAGATACATAGCCCCTTACGCAGTGGTATTTAACGTAACACCGGGAATAGCGGTTCTACCTTTGATTATTGCTTGGTTCGGATTTGGATGGGAATCAAAAATTGCCCTAGCAACATTAGTGTGCTTTTTCCCTCCTTTCATCAACACACTTACAGGACTATTGAAGAAGGATGATGCAGCTGTAGAGTTATTTCAAACTCTTGGCGCTTCAAAATATCAATTTTTTTGGAAACAACAACTTCCTAATGCTCTACCAGAAATTTTTGCCGGTTTAAAATTGGCAATTACAACCGCGCTTTTAGGCACGATTGTAGCTCAGTTCGGTTCAGCTACGGAAGGAGTAGGAATTCTAATGCAGCGTTTTGCATTCAGCCTGGATATGGCAGGATCATTTGCTTCATTAGTTACAATGGCCCTCATGGGACTCATGGTATTTACAATTGCTGAAGTAATGGACAGACGTATAGTTTTTTGGCGCGATGCCAAAGGACTGGAGCGTGTGTCGAAGAAACGGTCAAAGAAAATAGCATAAGCGACATGAAGGAAATTGGCAGTCTTTGATGCTAATTCATAGCAGACAAGATGATTTAAACAACAAGCGTTAAGGGAGAAAACAATGCTTAAAAAAGTACTTTCAACAGCAGTAGCTGTTGCACTACTTAGCCCGGTTGCAGCAATGGCAGGCGGTCACACTGATAAGATCACGGTTATTCAGCCTTCTTATCCTTCAATGATCTTCTGGCCATCACATATTAGTCAGCAGTTAGGCTTTTACGAAGATAACGGAATTTCTGTAGAATTCTTGGATGGCGATACAACAGTTCCATACCAGGCATTCCTTTTAAACGGTCAAGCTGACTTTGCTATGCTTGATGGTCCACAGGTTTTCCAAGGTGCCGCTGCTGGAATGGGTCTAAAAACTGTTTATTCAGTTCATAGTTCAGCACCTGAAGGTGTTTATGTTAATGATGATAGCCCACTTCAAAGTGTTACAGAATTGAAGGGCAAAACTGTTGGTCTTGCATCTGACCGTGACCTTGCATCATTGAAAGTTGCTTTGGCTCATGCTGATTCAAATACAGACGGTATCACCACAGTTGTTGTTGGTGACGCTGGTCCTACTCTTGCTAACGTGTTCCTTAAAGGCACAGCTGCTGCATTTGCTGGTTCAATTTCAGACCTTGCTGCACTTGCAACAAAAGGCGTTACAATAAGAGATATCACACCGCCATCAGCTAAAGTTGCTCCTGCAAATACATATGCTGCTAACGGTGCAACAATGATGGATAACTATGACAAGTATTGCCGTTTCTTAAAAGCATACTCAATGGGTGTTCACGTTGGTCAATATAACCTAGATATCATTGCTGAAATGTCAAAAGCATCTGATGGTTCACCAGCACAGTGGGAAGTTGAAGAGGTAGGAAATTCTTACCTTAAAGCTGTTGCAAAGCTTCAGTTACCACCTGAGGGCGACACATCATATGGTTTGGTTGCTGAGTCAGCATGGCTTACAGTTAACAACGACATGAAGATGATAGGCGCAGTAGACGCAGATTATGACACAAACGACTACCTTTCACACGTATTCGAAGGCTGTGCAAACAACTTTGACCGTGCAGCAGTTGAAGCAGCTGCTGATGCATGGATGGCTAAAAACAGCTAATCACGCATTTTTGATATAATAAAGGGCGTCAGAGAATATCTCTGACGCCCTTTTTTTATATGTACTTTATATTTAAAAAATGGGATTAGATGACTGGATTTTCCAAAGAACCAAGACCTGTCACGTTAATCACGACCTTATCACCGCTCTTTAAAAACTTTGGCGGTGTGAATCCAATACCAACACCAACAGGCGTACCAGTTGCAATAACATCCCCAGCAAGCAATGTGCCTGTTAATGTTAATGTTTCTATTAAGGTTGGTATGTCAAATATGAGATCTCGAACTTCAGCTTGTTGTCTTACTTCATTATTGACTAGCGTCTGAATTTGCATAGATGGCAAATCTTCTATTTCATCTTTTGTTGCAATGAAAGGACCCATTGGACCGAAGGTGTCTAACCCCTTACCTATTGTCCATTGATTATGTTTCTTCTGTAAC
>JABJAN010000034.1 GCA_018666135.1 Alphaproteobacteria bacterium
CAAAATTAGAAAATTATACATCTTATGAAGTAGTGTACCGAGATATGGTCGTGTTAGGGCTCAGAAATATTTCTCGAGGCGAATCTCCTAGAAACATTCAAGATATTATGTCAGCTAACTTACCTCCTAAGGCACAAGAAGCGCTTGAGGCAGCTTGAGGCTGTAACTTACTTGGTTGGGGTGGCTTAAGAAAGAGCTATAATTATACGAGGATTTCATGGCAGACGCAGCTGAAAATGATTTAGAAGAAGAAGAAGAAGAGGAATGTCCCAAATGTCCGCCAGTAGGCGCGCCTGCTTGGATGGCAACCTTTGCAGATATGGCCACACTTTTGATGGCGTTCTTCGTATTGATTTTATCTTTCGCTGAATTTAACGTTCCAAAATTCAAACAAATTTCTGGCTCACTTAAAAACGCATTTGGTGTACAGCGTGTTGTTCCAGTGATGGAACCACCAAAGGGAACTACTGTCCTTTCTTTGAATTTTAGTCCCTCTCCTGATCCCGCGCTTATCAAAGAGATAACCCAACAGACAACTGAAACGCTTAAGCCAGAGGTGGAAATTAGGTCTGAAGACGGTAAGGGAGAAGATGGCGGTGAGCCTGGCGGGCAGAATAATGACTCTGGTGAAATGCTAGATACCGCTGAATTAGCTGCACAATTGCAATCTGCTATTGATAGAGGCGATGTTGAAATAGAGTCCCTTGGTGAAAATGTTGTTGTAAATTTCAATTCAACGCAAGAATCTAACGAGAATATAGCGCAAATGGTGCAGGAAACTTTAGAGGCGATTGAACAAGTAAAACAAGCTACAGGAAAAGCCGAACAAGAAATTCTATTTGGTGGATTAGAAGAAAAATTAGCAGAATTAGCCTTGGCAGCTCAAAGCGCGGCAAATAATACACAATCTTCTGAAATTAACTCTGAAGGAGAAAAACAGCAGGAGAAAGAACAGAAAGCTAAATTGGCTGAACAAGAACTGCTAGTGGCTTTGAGCCAGGAAATTGATCAAGGTTTAGTAGATGTAGAGCGCATTGATGATAAAGTAATCGTAACAGTTGGTTCAGGTGGTGCGTTTCCCTCTGGTTCTGCAGAACTTACAGAGCAAGCAAAGCAAATCATGGCACAAATCGCAAATGTGAGTGCAGATGGAACCAGCACTATCGATGTTTCAGGACATACTGATAATGTACCATTAATTTTTGGCTCTAGATTCAGAGATAATTGGGATCTTGCTGCTGCGCGTGCGGCAAGTGTGGTTCAGGCTATCGAAGCAACTAGCCTTGTTACTTCTAATCGAATGCAGGCAGTAAGTTTAGGGGAATCCCAACCTATTGAAAGTAATGATACAGCTGCTGGCAGAGCTAAGAATAGAAGAATTGAAATCGTTATCAATTACTAATGCCTTGTTTTTTTGCCAGTTTAAGTTGGGTAGATAACCAGTGAAGCTGGACAAAAAACCAGTTAAGTTGGGTAGATAACCAGTTAAGTTGGACAGATATATACCAAGCAGATTTTGTGTGAGGGGCGCTTTTCCTTGATAAGGGTTGCTTTTGCTATTTTCTGGCTTCTGGCTGATTTTCAATGTCATATTAGTTAATTAAGTGAAGGTATAAAAAGACTTTGAGGATCTCTTTTTTAATTTAGCAAAAACTAAATAGTGACAAAATTGCAACATCAAAAATATAAGTTTAGAGATAAGTCTTAAAAACCTCATATTTCTAAATATTAACGCTCTTAGCCTCAGTTTTATTAAATAAGAAGATGTGGCTAAAGATAGTACGGTCGGAAATTAACTTTTTTTTCGGAGACGTATAATACGTAAAATTTTGATGACAACAACAGCTCTTGTCGCATTTGGTTTAACAAATGCAGCAGTAGCACAAACAATGTCCCACGTTGAGAAGGGTATTGCTATCTCTGGTAGTGGTAAAGCTGTATATCATACGTGGTCTGATGGTATTGACGATACCGGTGGTATGAATAATTCCAAGACTACTTCTCAAACGGATCTTAGTGTTGCTTATACTGGTGTGACAGACAATGGGCTTACAATTGGTGTTAAAAGCACTATTTTATTGAGCCATGATGGTGTTTCAAATGGTCTTGATAATGATGGTTATAAATTCTCTTTAGCGGGTGACTGGGGTAGTATCCGCACTGGCGATTCAACAGCAGGCGATGATTATGCTGTGGATGGAACAGATGTTCTTTATGATAGATTTACTCTATCAACAGCAGCAACAGGGTTATCATCTACTTTTGTTGGATGATCATTGGTTAAATAAATCTGATTATAACACAATTACTTATATCTCACCTAATTTTAGTAATTTTGTTTTAGGTATTTCTTATGATGATGCTGGTCCCGATTCTAACGCAGACACTATTGAGGTTGGTTTCAGCTATTCAACAACAGCTGGTGGTCTTGGTATTGATATAAGTGCTGGTATGAGAAGTGCTAGTAAGTCGAATGATGAAGATAACACAAGCGCTGATGCAAGTGCGTCTTCATTCGGTGCCACATTATCAACAGACAGGATTAGCTTTACTATTGCAGCAAACAGTCTTGAGCAGGATGCAACGTTGGATACATCTGACGTAGATGTAAGCAACACATCCATGGGTATTTCGTATTCTGCAACTGATTCTGTAACAGTAGCAGCATCTTACCTAACAGCAGAGAATGGTGAGACTGATGATGAATATAGTGAAGTTGGTGCATCTGTTACTTATACGATTGCGACTGGTTTAGAAACAGGTATTACCTACCAAACCTTTGGCGTTACAGATGCATCCGCACCAAATGCGGATGGTGATGGTACATATACAACTTTCTTCTTGAAGGCATCATTCTAATTTGATTTTGCTACTTTAAGATAATCTCAACATAAAGGCCATCTGTACTATCAGATGGCCTTTATTTTAGTTTAGTAAAAAAGCGCTCTTTTATCGTCAGTATATCTATTTTTATAAAGATAGCTGACCTCTGCTTCATATCCGTTATATAGCTGTGTTTCAACTGAACCGCCGCCAAGTACACGTTCTCTGCTCTGTGACCAGCGGGGGTGAGGCACCCATGGGCTTACATTCGCCCAGAAGCCGTATTCTTTAGGGCTTAAATTCTCCCAAAAGCTGACAGGCTGCTCATTGGTGAAGGTAAATCGTGTAATTGATTTTATAGATTTAAATCCATATTTCCAGGGAACCACTAATCTTAACGGCGCTCCATTTTGATTTGGCAATGCTTCGCCGTAAAGACCAACAGCAAGGAAAGCAAGTTCGTTTTTAGCTTCATCAATAGTTAACCCTTCAACATAGGGCCATGGATACCAGCTTTGTTTTTGTCCTGAGGCTATGTCAGGATTAAAAAATGTTTCCATCCTAAGATAGCGTGCTTCTGGTTTGGGACTTGCTAGCTTGACAAGCTTGGATAGAGGAAACCCACCCCATGGAATAGTCATAGACCACGCCTCAACGCAGCGATGTCTATATACTCTCTCTTCCATACCACCAAGTTTTTTAACTAAATCTGCTGCATCAATCTCCATTGGATAATCAACCAGCCCATCTATTGTAACAAGCCAAGGGTCTGTTTGTAATTTCTTTGCTTTTTGCCAAATATTTTTTGAAGAACCAAATTCGTAAAAATTAGTGTAGGTAGTTGCATCCTTCTCAGAAGTAAGAGGTCTTTGAACTATGTATTTAGGGTTTCTAACAGGCGGAAAACCAGAAACCGGTGCAGCTATTGAATGTCTGGAGCCCATCATCAAACCTATGCCAGCAAGTCCAGCATTTTGCAGCAAGGCGCGTCTGTTTAAATAGGTTGAGTGAGGAGTTGCCTCATTTTCTGGCACTTCCCAAGATTTTCTATTTCTAATGAGCATTTTATCTCCTCTTAGTTGGTGACCTTATGTTAGGCGCCAATAAAAACCAGAAATTCGTACAGTCAAATAAATATATTAGGTAAGCGCATTGGTGCAGCGTTCAATCCGATTTAGCGCATCTTCTAAAAGTATGTCGCTTGTAGCATAGGAAATTCTGAAATAGGGGGATAAACCGAATGCGGTACCCTGAACACAAGCAACCCCTTCTGCTTCTAGCAGATAGGTTACATAGTCAGAATCTGTTTCTACTATTTTTCCGTCAGGTGTTTTTTTACCAATTACCCCAGCACAGCTTGGATAAACATAAAACGCACCATCAGGCAGATTACACTGTAATCCGTTAATTTCATTCAATCGAGATACCACAAAATTTCTACGACGCACGAAGGCTGCGTTGTTTTCAGCAAGAAAATCAATAGGTCCTTGAAGGGCTGCTAATGCGGCATATTGTGCAATTGTATTTGGGTTAGTTGTTGACTGAGACTGAATTTTTGCAATCCCTTTAATAAGTGGTTTGGGGCCGGTTGCATATCCAATGCGCCAACCCGTCATACAATAAGCCTTGGAAACACCATTGCAGGTTAGTGTTCTATCTTGTAAGTCGGGGGCAATTTCAACAAGGGTTGTAAAATCAAAACCATCATAAACAAGATATTCATACATATCATCTGTCATAATATTTACATGCGGATATCGGCGAAGTATTTCTGCCAATGACTCTAAATCTGCCTTGGTATAGCCAACGCCTGTTGGGTTTGACGGACTATTTAAAATGAGCCATTTCGTTTTATCAGTAATTGCCTTTTCTAGCGTTTCTGCAGTAATTTTGAAATTATGATTTTGACCACATTCAACAATTACGGGTGTTCCCTCAGCTAGAAGAACCATATCTGGATAAGAAACCCAAAAAGGCGCTGGTATAATCACTTCATCACCAGGATTTAATGAAGCCATCAGCGCATTAAATAATACCTGTTTACCACCTGTGCCTACTGTTATCATATCTGGGGTGCAGGTGATGTTATTGTCTTTTTCGAATTTATCACAGATTGCTTGTTTTAACTCAGCAATACCGTCAACAGCTGTATATCTTGTTTTATTATCAGCCATCGCCTTGATCGCTGCCTGTTTTATGTGCTCTGGAGTATTAAAATCTGGTTCGCCAGCGCCAAGCCCTATCACATCATGACCAGCAGCTTTTAAATCATTTGCTTTTGCAGTAACAGCAACAGTAGGAGATGGTTTAATACGAGAAAGTCGGTCAGCTAGCATAATAAATCCGTTATGTTTAGGGTTGGAGATTGTAAAATCAAAATACGCTGTGAGGCGTCTATATGTCTATAAAATTCTTATCTGTCTTTATCAGATAGTTTAGTCATTATTTTGTCAAATATATTACTAATTTTCTGAATAAAAATGGGGGAGGTATTGTTTCATAAATAGTAATCAAAAAACTATAAAATTCTTGTTGAATTGCCCTAGTAAAATACTGCCAAGCGACTTAAATTAAGACTATGGAATCTGATATTGATATTTTGCCACCTAATCGGCCACGCAATCCTGCTGAATTTAAACTTGTTTCAGAGTTTGCACCGAATGGAGATCAGCCAAAAGCAATCGAATCCCTTTTAGAAGGAATTGCTAATAATGATAAAGATCAGGTTTTGCTTGGCGTTACAGGCTCAGGGAAAACCTTTACTATTGCGCATGTGATTGAACAATCAAAAAGACCAGCCCTTATTCTAGCGCCAAATAAAACATTGGCAGCGCAATTATATGGAGAAATGAAAAGTCTGTTCCCAGATAATGCCGTTGAATATTTTGTTTCATATTATGATTATTATCAGCCAGAGGCTTATGTTCCTCGGTCTGACCTGTTTATTGAAAAGGAATCATCAATTAATGAGCAAATAGACAGGCTTCGCCATTCTGCTACGCGCTCCTTACTTGAGCGTGATGATGTTATTATTGTAGCCTCTGTTTCTTGTATTTATGGTATTGGGTCTGTTGAAACCTATTCTGAGATGACATTGCCACTTCAGGTTGGCAATGAGATAGAGAGACAAAAATTACTTCGAAGGCTAACAGAGCTTCAATATAAACGAAATGATCTGAACTTTGCGAGGGGTACGTTTAGGGTAAGGGGAGATGTCGTTGAGATGTTTCCTGCTCACTTAGAAAATCGTGCGTGGCGGATATCTTTATTTGGAGATGATATAGAAGAAATTTGGGAATTTGATCCATTAACCGGAGAAAAAATAACACATTTAAATAAAATCGTTATTTTTGCTAATTCGCATTATGTAACGCCAAGACCGACCTTACAACAAGCCGTCAAATTAATTGGCGCAGAATTGCAAGAACGTTTGTTACAATTTAGTGAATCTAGTAAGTTATTGGAGGCTCAGCGGATTGAACAAAGAACTCAATTTGATCTTGAGATGATTGAAGCTACTGGCAGTTGTAACGGAATAGAGAATTACTCTCGTTATCTTTCTGGAAGAAAATCAGGAGAACCGCCACCGACATTATTTGAATATTTGCCAGAGAATGCCCTTCTGATAGTGGATGAGAGTCATGTCACAGTGCCGCAGATAGGCGCTATGTATAAAGGGGATTTTGCGCGTAAATCAACTTTATCTGAATATGGGTTTCGTCTGCCTTCTTGTCTTGATAATAGACCTCTTAAGTTTGAAGAATGGGAAAATTTTAGACCACAGACAATTCATGTATCAGCAACACCTGGTAAATGGGAGTTGGAGCAAACAGGAGGGGTTTTTGTTGAGCAGGTAGTTCGCCCAACAGGTCTGATAGACCCTGAATGCATCGTAAGACCAATTGATTCTCAGGTGGATGATATTATTGCTGAAGCCAGAGACGCAGCGGTTAATGGAACCCGTGTTTTAGTAACAACTTTAACCAAAAAAATGGCAGAAGCTCTTACCGAATATATGCATGAGGCAGGTATAAAAGTACGATATGTTCATTCAGATGTGGATACATTGGAGCGAATAGAAATTATACGAGACCTTCGGCTTGGGGTGTTTGATGTGCTTATTGGCATTAACCTTCTAAGAGAGGGGCTGGATATACCTGAATGCGCATTAGTTGGAATATTAGACGCAGATAAAGAGGGGTATTTACGTTCTCGAACCTCTCTTATTCAAACAATTGGCAGAGCAGCAAGAAATGCAGAAGGACGGGTGATTTTATATGCCGACAAAATCACTGATTCAATGCAATATGCAATGGATGAGACAAAGCGGCGTCGTGACAAACAAACTGCCTGGAATACACAAAATGGTATAACACCTGAAACTATTAAAAAGGATATTACAGATATTCTTAATTCTGTTTATGAGAAGGCTGACAGGGTTACCGTTAAGGCTGGAAGTAAAGAGACAAGCTTGCATGGCAAAGATGCTGCAACCATTATAGCTGAATTAGAAACAAAAATGAGAAATGCAGCAGCAAATCTGGAATTTGAGGAAGCTGCAAGGTTGCGTGACGAGCTTAAGAGAATAGAAAATAAACAACTTGGTTTAGATGCGCCTGGAATGGCAAAGGCAGCGACAAAAGGTACCACAAAAGTTGAAATAAATTCACCTATTGAACTTGTTTCAGGAAAGCGACCAAATAGGAGAAAATAACCTATTAAATTGAAATTAGTTATGGGTAAAGCGAATGAATAGAATTGGTAGATGAGATTTTATCTTAAACCCTAATCTGCAGTTCCTCTTGCTTCTGCTGTGATATTTGCTTCTATAAATAAGTTTTTTCCATTTCCGATATCTGCTGTTTCAATTTTTTCAGATAGCGTTGTGTGATAGAAAACGGCACCCGCATTCTGGGCGTTTTTTTCTGCTCTTTTTGATGCCTCGCTCCTGGCATTTTCGAGTGCCTGTTCTAAGTCAGAAAAATCCTTAATCCCTGTGACTGAATGTACTCTGAAAATCCCTTCTGAGGGCTGGGTTACGGTTATCATAATTTTTTGAATCACATGCCCAATCGCTGCGCCAACTGCGCCAGCAACTTCTGCGAAATCAGGTAAGATTAATCTAGCATTTAATCTTTTTGCAATATCTGGATAATATGTATGCGCAGAAGCGCCAAGGGCAATTATAGGAACAGACATAGAAATATAATGATCTAAAAAACGAGATTTTTTTTGAGGTTTATAAAGAGCTTCTTTAATTGTGGGTGTTTTTGTTGCCGTTTCTGCATTTCCAGTATCTTCTTCAATCGCCGCATCTGAGATTTTCAGGGCAGATAAAAAATGCAAATAATTTAAACAAAGAATAGATACTGCGGGCGCAGAATTTGCGATTGGCAATCCGTTTCCAGTTTTCTGTCGTGCTAGTAAGGCAGCACCAAGATTTGCAGCATCTTTATCATGCATGGTAAATTTATTCAGTACATGGGCTGCATCTGTTGGTGTAAAACAACTTAATTGTGCAAGGTTTTTGCTAATAAGCCTTTCAATCGTACCTAACGCAACTTGGGTATCAGCAACATCAGCGATAGCAGAAACCCCATTTTTTGTAAGTCGTTCTGCCATTTTGGTTTCCGTCTTTGATAACCATTTTGGCATTTGTTTTTGTGGTAAAGGGATTATAAATCGGCCGTCAGTAGATAATCCAATTGGCGCAGATAATTGTTTTTCCATAACTGAAAGGCATTGCGGAAATTGTTCTGCAAGCACACATAAAGGCAGTGCCCTTCTTGGACCAATTTTGACTTGTGTTTCATGAAGCTGATTACCTATATGAATTTCTGAATCGCCGCCAATACCACTTGTCCAAATGTTGACTGCTTCAACCATTGTCTTCCAGTCGCCAATCTTAGCGCCATCTGAATTCAGATCAACAGATCCATTTTTTAGAATAGCAATATCCGTTGTGGTGCCGCCGATATCTGAGATGATTGCAGTTTTTTCTTTAGCAAGAAATGCTGCCCCAGATACACTTGCCGCTGGTCCAGATAAAATTGTCTCAACTGGTCGTTCCTTGGCAAAATCAGCTGAAACCAGAGTGCCGTCACCTTTAACAACCATCAATTTACACGATAGCCCAATTTGTTTCATCTGTTGCTGGGTTGCATCAATTAGACTTTTAAGCAAACTAATTAATTGTGCATTAAAAAAAGCAGTTAACGCACGTTTGGGACCACCAAGTGATGAGGATAATTCATAACTACAACTAACAGGCAATTGTGTGTGCTGTCGGATTAAATCTCTTGCCATAACTTCATGTTCTGGATTGCGTGTTGCAAAATAACCTGCAACAGCAAAAGCAGTCACATGAGGCGCATGGGTTTTTATGGCTGCTAAAAGTGTTTCTGTATCAAGGGGTAATTGTGGTGTTCCGTCTGACTTATGACCACCTGTAATAAATATTACTGGGCTATGAGCAACTGCGTTTCCAAGGTTTCCTATTGTTAGTGTGTCTGAGTCAAATCCAATAAGAATAAGGGCAACATGATTACCTGTTTTTTCAACAATTGAATTGGTGGCGAGTGTTGTTGAAAGGCTAACTAATTTTATGTCATCTAGCGCAATTTTGTTTCCTACTTCTAAAACAGAATTAGGTCTTTCAATTGCGGGTTGAATGCCAAGTGCTATGCGCATAGCATTGCCAACGCCTATCGATAAATCTTGTCTGGTAGTGAAAGATTTAGCAGTGCTAATGACCGAAAAATCAGCTGTATCAATGATAGCAGCATCAGTAAAGGTTCCGCCACTATCTAGCCCTAATATTTTTCCCATATTTGTAACTCTTTAGAGAATGAAAGACCCGTAATATTGGTAAGCCCTTCAGTGAAAAAATAAGTAAATTAAGTGTCACAAAAAAAATTAACTAACCATTGACCAATGAGGGGACCATCATGAGGGGTGGATAGTGAATCTAGAGCTAAATCTGCTTTTTCAAGGCCAATTGTTTTTTTGCGCAAGGTAATAAGATCTCGTACAAATTCAGCTGAAAATTCTGGGTGACCTTGCATAGCTAACACATGATTGCCGATTGAAAAAGCGGAATAAGGACAAAAGCTATCGCCACTTAAAACCTCAGCACCCTCTGGTAATTTAATGACTTGGTCCTGATGTGTGTAAATCAGATGAAGGTGATCAACAGCTGGGACCATCCAGTATTTTTTGCTAAAAAGGGGATGTTTTTTAATGCCAACGCCCCATCCTTTTTCTGATTTTACAACTTCTCCGCCTAATGCTTTTGCAATAGCCTGATGACCAAAACAAAATCCAGCAATTTTTTTCTTTGCTTTTTCAGCGTCGCGAATAAAGGCAAATAATCCCCTCATCCATTCTGTATCTTCATAGACGCCAGATGCAGAACCAGTGATGATAAACCCATCAAATTTTTCTATATCTGGTAGAAACGCACCTTCTAAAACTGGAAAACTAATAAGTTCAATATTAGGTGTAGTCTGCTGTTGTCCAACTAAAATTCTAAACATACCAGGATAATCAGGATAGCTAGCTGAAAGTTGTGGATTATTTACACCTGTTTGAAGAATAGCAACACGCTTCATTTTGAGTATTTCCTTGATTTTAACTGCTGATTAAAAGACACCCATTTTTAAGAATAATTTAGCTAAACTCAAGGAGCAAGTAAGAATTACTTATTTTTAAAATAATCTAATATATAAACACGAATAGCGCTGGATAAGCCGAATTTTTCTTGAGTGCTTCTTTTGGTATCTATCTCACTTACCAGAGAAGCAATCGATTTTTCTTGTGTATTCGCAATTTCACTTAATGCTTCCCAAAAAATTGCTTCAAGAGAAATAGAAGTTGAATGGCCTTTGATTGTAATCGATCGTTTTTTTAGCATGATTAGAAATTCCTATTGGCTGTAATCACCTTTTTATGGTGATTAAGATCATCCCTTCTGGAAATTAGCTATTAATTCACAATGTGCTGTCCAAATAAACTGGTCTAAAAGTGTAAGGTTCGCCAGCTTGTATCCAGCTTTAATTAGCACAGCAGCATCTTTTGCAAAGCTATAAGGATTGCAAGAAACATAGGTTACATTAGGGCAATCTGATAACGCTATTTGATTTATTTGCGGGAATGCTCCGTTTCTAGGAGGATCAAGCATGATAGCATCAAATTTATTCAGATAATCAGACATAACAGGCGCTTCAATTAAGTTACGTGTTTCAACTGAGAGTAGACTATCCTGAAATGAATTTTGATAACCTTCTTGATAGGCGCTAAGACTATCTTCTTGGCTATCTATAGCAGTGACACGCACTTTTTTAGATAGTAATTTGGCGCTAAGAGTGCCGCAGCCAGAAAATAAATCCAGACAATTTTTAGCGTCCTTGTAGGCTGAAATAATGGATGTTTGTAATTCTTTTTCACCAAATAAAGTAGGTTGCAGAAAACAGCCTGGTGGGGGTGAAATTATAATATCGTCCCAAGTAATTGTTGGTTTTCTGCCTTGATATAAAGGGGTTGCTGCTATCTCGTTATTACAGATATAGGAGACACGTTGGAAGTGCGTGTCAGCGGCCCAGCTAGTAAGGGCAACTTCGGTTTCTTGGTTTAATTTTTCTTCAGATATCAGTAAAATATCGCAACCAGTTTCATATTGATTTATTTGTACTGTTATAGGGATGCCAACAGGTATAATTCTACTAAGACCAGCTGAAATTAGTTCTTTAGTGACCAGAAGCTCAGAGCTCAAAACAACACAGCCGTCCAATTCTATGATTTGATGTGATTGTCTTTCATAAAAACCAATATAACTTTTTTCTACAGTCCGTTTAAACTTAAAGCTGGCTCTGCGCTTTTTTTGGTTCTTTGAAGTTTTGAATCCCCTGAAATCGTGAAGTTCGATATTAGATTTTTCAAAAATATTAAGGATATTTTTCTGCTTCCAGTTTAAATATGCATCATAGTTCAAATGCTGAAGTTGGCAGCCTCCGCAGCGTGTAAATGAAGCGCAAAGAGGAGACTGTCTTTGTTCTGAAGAGGATATCAATTCCAATAATTCAGCATCATACCCTTTTCCAATTTTTGTTTTAAGGCGCACACGCACAGATTCTCCTGGAAGTGTGTTTGCAGTATAGATTTCTTGTCTCTGATTTGCATCATTTTTGATGTCAGTAACATAACCAACACCGTCACCTTTACTAGATAGATGAGCAATTTCGACCTCTAAATCAGGGGTATTTTTTATAATTTTCTGAGAAGTCCGTCTTGACTTTGGATTTTTAGAACGCCATTTCCCTGAATTAGAGTATCGTGATTTACCCAAGAATGTCTCCCTGCAATCGCTGCGAATGACTTTTGTATTAAAGCAGATAGATGTACCCATATTATTTTCACTTAATCTGCAAAAGAATGCCAGTAACTATTTGCTAAAGACTCGTTTAATCAACGTTTCGATTGTTTCCCAATTTATATTACAAGCAAGCAGAGGTTAATATGTCAGAACAAAAAAATGAATCGATTCAAATTGAGCAATTAAAAAACGACTTGGAAAAAGCCGCGATCACGTTGAAACTTTTGCCGAGAAACCATATGGATAAGCCGATGGGCATGCGTTCTGCCTGGCCTGATTTTGCGCAAAACCAAATAAGAATGGCAAGTGAAAGGCAAATAGTGTTGCAACCATCTGCTAAGGAAATTGATCATTTAGAAAAATTCTTGAATCATATTAGGATTTTCCCAAATGCGTTATAATAAACAAATGTTGCTAGATAAGGAGATGCGGGCACTCATTCGCAAACATGAAGGGGTTAGCCAGTTTCCTTACGTTGATACTGTTGGTAAAATAACCATAGGTGTTGGGCGAAACCTATCTGACAGAGGGCTTGAACCAGCGGAGATCAATTTTCTTTTTGAGCAGGATATAAATATTGCACTAATAACCGCTAAAAGTTTTTTGTCTAACTTTTCAGAGTTACATCATAATTGTCAGGTAGCCATAGTATCTATGGCTTTTAATCTTGGCAGTAATAAACTAGCCACATTTAAAAAGCTAAAACAGGCACTCATTTCATTAGATTATAAAGAGGCAGCGCTGCAGGCAATGGATAGTAAATGGGCAAAGCAGGTAGGGAATAGAGCTATTGAGATTGCGCGGCTTTTGGAAGATAAAACATTATCACAATAATAATGATTATAATTATTCCTTTAATTATCTCTTAAAGCAGCAAATCTAGCAGTTTCAACAAGGGCTTCTCTTAATTCAATATTTGGAATATTCGAAATAGCTTCTATTGCCTTGTTTGCTTCTGCCTCCGCATAGTCAAGGGACCTTTCTATGCAGTTATATTTATTAATAATTGAGCATGCTTTGTCAAAGTCTGCCTCTGTTTGATTGCCTTGTTTGAGAGTCCTTAGCCAAAAATCACGTTCCGTATTATTACTATCCTGCCATGCAAGAATGATAGGTAATGTAATTTTCATCTCTGCGAAGTCATCACCAAGATCCTTACCAATTTGTTTAGTAGATGCTCCATAATCCAGAGCATCATCCATTATCTGAAATGCGTTTCCAAGGGCAAGTCCGTACTGATGGAAACAGCTATTCAGCTCATCTCCCCCATTTCCTACCTTCGACCCAGTCTGTGCAGCTGCGGCAAATAACACCCCCGTTTTGCCTTTTATTACAGAGAAATAATCAGATATCGGGCTATCAGGCTGACCAAGCATAGACATCTGCTTTACTTCTCCTTCAGTAATCTGAGCAGATGCAGCAGAGAGCTTTTCTAATATCCATATGTCATTGGTTTCAACCATTAGTTCAAAGGCGCGAGCGAATAGAAAATCACCAACCAGCACGCTCGCTTCATTTCCCCAAATAGCATTCGCCGTTTTATTGCCACGTCTTTGGTCAGATGAATCAATTACATCATCATGCAAAAGGGTTGCGTTATGGATAAATTCAACTGAGGCAGCGAGATATAAAGCAGATTTAGGGGGGGCAACATTGTTTTTGTTGATTGCCATAGATGCAGCTATGCATAGCATTGGCCGCAATCTTTTTCCACCAGCCGAAATCAGATGCCCAGCTAATTGCGGGATAAGGGCAACATCGGATTGTAACCTATCCAAAATAACCTTATTTACCTCAGACATTGCTTCTTGCGTAATCTTTGTAAGTGACCTAAGGGATGGTTTATCTGGCATTTTTATAATTTTTCCTCAATTATCCTTTTCGCAGATTTAAAGTGTTGTTTTCACTTCGGCAAGTGAATTTTTGACTGTAAATAATGCAAATTAGAAGTTTATCCTAAACTTAACTTTGCTAGACTGTAGTTATGATAGAATTAGTAAAAACAACTGACCCAGTTAGATTGACATACCTGCAGGCGTTATTAGATGATGCTGGTATTTCTTTTTTTGTTTTTGATCAGCATATATCTATGTTGGAAGCAGGTATTGGCGCGTTCCCAAGGCGGATTATGATAGAGGAATCTTATCAGCTTGTGGCAAAAACTACTTTGCAAGATGCAAATCAATTTTATAATGACTAGGCTATAACACAGACTATGGGAATATAAAAGAAAGCCTGATAATGAATGTAGCTGGAACCAATGATAATGATGATCTGTTTACCATAGATTATATTTTTAATAGGCAAGTAGCATTAAAACAGATGAAAGCTGGGTATCGGTTTGGTAGTGATGCTGTATTGCTTGCGTCTTATGTGCATGCTGATAAAGGCAAATTGCTTGAACTTGGTGCGGGTGTTGGTGCTGTATCACTTGGCACTGCCTGGCGGTGTCCAGAATGTCATATTACTGCAATTGAAAAAGATCCAGAAATAGCAGAACTTTTATCACAGAATATCGCCAAAAATGAAATGTCATCCCGAATTAGTATGAGATGTCACTCAATTGAACATATGCCAGAGCAATTTCATGCCATGTTTGACTATGTTGTAGCAAACCCTCCTTTTCATAAAGAAACAGGAACTTTGTCTAAAAATAGGCACCGTAATCTTGCTCATATAGGAGACGGGTTAACGCTTTCTGATTGGCTTTCTAAAGCTATATTTGCCTGCAAACCAAAAGGAACTATTTGCTTTATAATTCGAGCAGATAGAACAGATGAAGCCATGTCTTATCTGCATCAACATAAGATGGGTGAAATTACATTATTTCCGATCTGGCCAGTTCAAGGAAACCCAGCAAATCGTATGATAATATCAGCCCGAAAGGAAATTAAAAGTGGCTCTGTTTTTTTATCTGGAATTACCCTTCATAATGTAGATGGTTCTTTGACTTCACACGCATCTATTGTTATGAATGGATTTGGAATTATTCGATAATTAATTGCGATTATTGACACCTAATTATGTATTCAATCAGCCAACTAAAACGGAGTTGTAATGTCCTTTTTATCGAAGCTAATGTTTTGGAAAACGCCTTCTCCTAGAGTGAGTGTAATTCGCCTTTCAGGCGTTATCGCATCTGGTGGTAGTGCATTGAAGAAAAATTTAAATTTTGAAACATTAGAACCAGTTATAAAAAAAGCATTCTCTGATCAAAAGCAGGATGCGGTTATTTTATGTGTTAATTCACCTGGGGGTTCTCCTGTACAATCTGCCTTAATTGGTAAACGTATAAGGCAACTTGCAGATGAGCATAATACGCCTGTCATCGCATTTTGTGAGGATGTTGCAGCTTCTGGAGGATATTGGCTGGCTTCCTGTGCGGATGAAATTTACGCTGATGAGGCTTCTATAATAGGCTCTATTGGGGTTATTTCTGCTGGGTTTGGATTTACGGATGCAATCTCAAAATTAGGAATTGAGAGGCGTGTATATACAAGTGGTGAATCCAAAAGTATTTTAGATCCGTTCAAGGATGAAAACCCTAATGATGTTGCTAGGCTTAGGGCACTACAAACAGAGATACATGAGCATTTTATTTCGCATGTTACATCGACAAGAGGAGCGCGTCTTAATCCAGAAGAGCCTTTATTTACAGGATCCTTCTGGACAGGAAAAAGAGCAAAAGAATTAGGATTAATCGATGGAATTGGGGCGATGCATTCAGTGATAATTGAAAAATTCGGCGCAAAGGTTAAAATAAGACAGATAAGCCAGAAAAAAGGGTTGTTTTCACTAGCGGGTAGTTCGGCTAAACTGGGTTCTGCACTATCACAAGAAATAATTAGCGAGATTGATAATAGGTATCATTGGCAGCGATTTGGATTATAAATAAAAATAAGCACCTTTTTTGTTTACAGACTAGAAATTAGGCACACCAAAAACAATCAAAACGAAAGTTAGCAATATATGTTTACCCTTTCGAAATTACTTTGGCTCGGAATCATTCTTTTTATTGTTTGGAATCTATTCCGTATTATTGAAAAAAGACACGCATTAAACGAAAAAAATAAGGATAAATCTGAAAAATCAAAAATGAAAACAGATAGCCAATCCGAGCCTCTGCCTGCGATTTATTGTCCGACTTGTGCAACTTTTGTTGCTGGAAATAAATGTGAGCGGGAAGATTGTGGTATTTCAAACCAATCAAATGGTTGATCTGGCTATAGGATTTGATGTAGCTTTGCCTCACATTTATTTAAACGCTGCTGGTCAATGCAATTAGATTTTCAATCCATATTTTTAAATCTTCAATCCTACTGGGCTAAACAAGGATGTGTAATCCTTCAGCCCTATGATATGGAGGTTGGTGCAGGTACTTTTCACCCCGCAACAACTCTCAGATCTCTTGGTCCGGATTTTAATTGGCGTGCTGCCTATGTTCAGCCATCTAGACGCCCAACTGACGGCCGATATGGAGAAAATCCTAATAGGCTACAACATTATTATCAGTTTCAAACAATCATAAAACCATCACCTCTAAATGCTCAGGAATTATATCTAGGTTCTCTTGAAGCAATCGGGCTTGATATTTATAAGCATGATATTCGTTTTGTAGAAGATGATTGGGAATCCCCAACCTTAGGTGCATGGGGGCTCGGATGGGAGGTATGGTGTGATGGTATGGAAGTGTCGCAATTTACCTATTTTCAGCAAGTGGGCGGGATTGAATGTGATCCTGTACCATTAGAGCTTACTTATGGACTTGAGCGTCTTGCTATGTTTATTCAAGAAATTGAAAATGTGTATGAGCTTGATTGGGATGGTGTCCCAGCTTCTAAGGGTGGCAAGCTATATGGCGATATTTTTAAGCAAGCTGAAAAAGAATTCTCTAAATGGAATTTCGAGATAGCAGATACTAATTTACTTTTTTCCCATTTCAATGACGCGGAAGGCGAATGTGTAAGGCTTCTTGCCGAAGAGCCAGCCTTGCCGCTTCCTGCCTATGACCAATGTATGAAGGCAAGCCATTTATTTAACCTGCTTGACGCTCGTGGCGTAATTTCTGTAACCGAGCGGCAAAGTTATATAGGCAGGGTAAGACAGCTGTCAAAAGGATGTTGTGAAGCGTGGGTGGCTAATACATCTGAAAGTAACAAAGCATGAGTGAGTTATTTGTAGAATTTATCTGCGAAGAAATTCCTGCACGTATGCAAAAAGATGCAATACGTCATATGGCGGCATTTTTGTCTTCTGCTTTAGTGGAAAATGGTTTTATAGACAAACACTCAAAAAATCCGCCCAAAAGGGCAATCAGCCCTACCCACATGGCAGTTGGTATTTCAGAGTTAGTAAAAAAACAAGAAGATAGAATTATTGAAAAAAGAGGACCTAAAGTGGGTGCTCCTCAGCAAGCTATAGACGGGTTTTGTAAATCTTCTGGCATTACATTTGATGCGCTTACCCAAAGGCAAACAGATAAAGGCGCTTTTTATTTTGCAGAAATTCATGAGCAAGGAAAGCACTTAGAAGACGTACTTCTTGATATAATCTATAGTTTGGTTGCTGAATTTCCTTGGCCAAAAAGTCAGCGTTGGGGGACCTCCAGATTAAGTTGGGTGCGACCGCTCCATAAAATCAATGTAAATTTAGATGGTGATTTGCTGGAAGGCAGCGTGGATTTAGGGGGAGGTATGCATATACCATTCACTAATACAGGGTATGGTCATTCATTTTATCATTCAGACGGTTTTCAAATTGCTGGGTTTGATAACTATGTTGATATAATGCGAGTGTCCCATGTGCTTGTTGATGTTGATGAGCGTAAAAATACCATTCTAAAAATGGCAAATGATATCGCTCATGCCAAGGGTCTTCGATTGCGAGATGATGCAGGGCTATTAGAAGAGGTTTGCGGGCTGGTTGAATGGCCTAATGTATTATGTGGCAGAATTGACGAAACATTTATGAATTTGCCAGATGAAGTGCTGGTAACTTCAATGCGCGTCCATCAGAAATATTTTGCTTTAGAAAATGAAAATGGGGATATAGCTCCTTATTTTCTTGCGGTTGCAAACCGTAAGTCTGATATACAAACAGATTCCTTAATAATTAAAGGAAATGAGAGAGTGCTGCGTGCACGTCTCTCAGACGCATTGTTCTTTTGGCAAACAGACCAGAACAAAAGCTTAAAAGAATATCGAGAAAAACTTGGGAGCATCACCTTTTATAAGGGGCTTGGACAAGTTAGCCAAAAAGTTGACCGTATGGAGAGGCTAGCAGCCTTAATTGCTTCTTTTATCCCAGAATGTAGTGAGGCTGATGCTTTTCAAGCTGCAGGTCTGAGTAAATCAGATTTAGTAACTGGAATGGTTGCAGAATTTCCTGAATTACAAGGTGTAATGGGGGGCTATTATGCATCCGCACAATCTGTGCCTAATGCCCAAGCCATAGCCATTCGGGACCATTACCGCCCACAAGGGGGCTTCGATAAAATGCCAGAAACAGCCGAGGGTGTTGCGGTATCAATGGCGGATAAGATTGACACGTTAGTTGGATTTTTTGGTATTAATGTAAAACCTACTGGGTCTAAAGATCCATTTGCGCTTCGTCGTGCTGCCCTTGGTATATTGAGAATGATGGACGAATTTTCTATCTCTCTGCCGCTAGATGAAGTGTTTACGCAAGCAGCACATTTGCATGGTTTTGACCAATTTGATGATGATTTAGCTCCGTTTATTACAGATAGGCTTAAAGTTAGATTAAAAGATACTGGTCTTGCTTTTGGTGTTATTTCTGCAGCTATTATTGATGCCGATATTCACAACCTTCAAATGCAAATTGAGAAAGTTAAAGCAATCAGTAGAATGCTAGAAACGGATGCAGGTACAAAATTATTAGAAGCATGGAGAAGAGCCTCTAATATTCTTTCCGCCGAGGCAAAAAAACAAAATAAAAATAATTCTATTTCTCTTGCAGACAGGTCTGTAGAAGATATATCTATTAAAGTAGATTTATTCAGATTGCCAGCTGAGAAAGCATTATTTAATGCGACCAAGGCATTACCAGACGAAGTGGGTGAAAACCAAAATGAGATTTATGAGACTATACAAAAATTTGGTGCTGTATATAAGCCGATTACAGACTTTTTTGAAAGCGTCATTGTCAATGATGATGATCAACAAATACGTCAAAACCGTCTAAATCTATTAGCGCTTATATGCGCGAAAATTCGAATTATTGCAGATTTTGAAAAAATTGAAAAATAGCCCTTCATTTAATTTTGGCTTTTTGAAAATATAAGTTGAGTACAGGAGAAATAACTATGTCTGGAAATAAATGGGTTTATGCTTTTGGTGCAAATGGGTGTGACGGGGACGCTTCTATGCGTAATCTTCTTGGCGGCAAAGGCGCAAACCTTGCCGAGATGTCGTCAATTGGACTCCCTGTTCCTCCTGGATTTACAATAACTACTGAAGTATGTTCCTATTATTATGATAATCAAGAAACCTATCCAGCTGAATTAACAGAACAAGTTCTCTCAGCGCTAAAACATATTGAGTCACAAACAAAGCTCGGTTTTGCAGAATCTTCTAATCCATTGCTGCTATCAGTTAGGTCTGGTGCGCGCGCATCAATGCCAGGTATGATGGATACCGTCCTTAATCTTGGTTTAAATGACGACGTAGTAGAAGGTCTTGCAAAATCAACTGGTGACCCCCGTTTTGCTTATGATAGCTATCGCCGTTTTATCCAGATGTTTAGTGACGTTGTTTTAGAAGTTGACCACGATTTATTTGAAGATTTATTGGAAGATGCAAAATATAAAGCAGATGTAGAAGAAGATACAGCGCTGTCGGCTGATGATTTAAAACAGCTGGTTGTTGACTATAAGAATTTAGTGGAAAGCCATACCGGCTCGCCGTTCCCACAAGACCCCTATGAGCAAGTCTGGGGTGCAATTGGCGCCGTATTTGAAAGTTGGATGAACCAACGTGCAATCACTTATCGTCGTTTGAATCAAATTCCAGTGGGGTGGGGAACAGCTGTTAATGTTCAAGCAATGGTGTTTGGAAATCTTGGGGATGATTGTGCAACAGGTGTTGCTTTTACCAGAAACCCGTCTTCTGGCCGCAAGGAATTTTATGGTGAATATCTAATTAACGCTCAAGGCGAAGATGTTGTGGCTGGCATAAGAACGCCTTTTCCTCTCACCAAGGAGGCAAGTGGCGGAAATGGTCAGTCAATGGAAGAAAAAATGCCAGTAGTTTTTAAACAGCTGGACCAAGTTCGCCAGACTCTGGAAATGCATTATAAGGATATGCAAGATCTTGAATTCACGGTTCAGCAAGATACGCTTTATATGCTGCAAACACGATCTGGAAAACGAACTGCTGAGGCGGCTGTTGGTATTGCGGTAGATTTTGCAAATGAAGGGCTAATAACTAAACAAGAAGCAATCTGCCGAATTGATGCAGAGTCACTTGATCAGCTTTTACACCCGTCACTAGATCCAAATGCAGCAAAGCAATTATTGTTAAGGGGCCTGCCAGCAAGTCCTGGTGCTGCTTCAGGTGAAATTGTGCTTGATGCAGATACAGCTGAAGCACTGGCAAATCAAGGTCGCAGGGTAATCCTATTGCGCGTTGAAACAAGCCCAGAAGATATTCATGGAATGCATGCTGCTGCTGGCATTCTGACAGCTAGGGGCGGGATGACAAGCCATGCGGCGGTGGTAGCAAGAGGCATGGGAAGACCATGCGTTTCTGGTGCAGGTGAACTTAGAATTGATATCGATAAGGGCAAAGTCTTTATGGGTAAAGAAGAGCTGAAAAAAGGCGACATCATTACCATAGATGGCATTGCAGGGGAGGTTTATAAAGGTCAGGTTGACACGATTAAGCCACAATTATCAGATGCATTTTCAACCTTAATGGAATGGGCTGATGCAGAGCGCCGAATGGTTGTTCGCACTAATGCAGAAACAATTGAAGATGCCCGTGTTGCCCGTGAATTCGGTGCAGAAGGAATTGGTCTGTGTCGCACCGAGCATATGTTTTTTGATGCCGACCGTATTGTTTCTATGAGAGAGATGATTATTGCCGATAGTAAAGAAGGCAGGTCAGCTGCATTAGCAAAATTATTGCCAATGCAACGAGGAGACTTTAAAGCCCTGTTTGAAATCATGTCTGGATTACCAGTTACAATACGCTTGCTTGACCCACCATTACATGAATTTTTACCTCATTCAGATGCAGAATTAGCTGACGTTGCCAAAGCAGCAGGGGTGGATATTGAAATTGCAAGAGCGCGCGCATTACGTTTATCAGAATCTAATCCGATGTTAGGTCATCGAGGGTGCAGATTAGCGATAACCTATCCAGAGATTTGTGAAATGCAGGCAAGAGCAATCATTGAAGCAGCTGTTGAGGTAGCCAAAAATGCTGTCCCACCTATACCTGAAATAATGATTCCATTAGCTGCAACTGCAAAAGAGATAGAGATTTGTAAAGAGATCATTGACCGCGTAGCAGAACAAGTGATGAAGGATAGCGGTCATAAAATTGAGTATTTGGTGGGCACAATGGTTGAATTGCCAAGGGCGGCACTAAAAGCAGATGAGTTAGCAACACCAGCCGAATTTTTTAGTTTTGGTACAAATGACCTCACACAAACAACTTTAGGTATTAGCAGGGACGATGCAGGTAGTTTTTTGAGTGATTATTCAGAAGCAGATATTTACCCTATTGATCCGTTTGTATCTATCGATGTAGATGGCGTTGGGATGCTTATCGAAATGGCAGTAGAGAAGGGACGGAAAACTCGACCTGACATAAAGCTTGGAATTTGCGGTGAACATGGCGGCGACCCAAATTCAATTTCTTTTTGTGAGTCAGTGAACTTAGATTATGTTTCATGTTCTCCGTTTAGAGTGCCAATAGCAAGATTGGCTGCGGCACAAGCAACGGTGAAACAAAAATCCTAATTAAAATATAATCACCCCTTAGGACGGCGATTGCTTCCGTCCTAAGGTAGGTATATATGCTAATGAATTAACGAATTTAATTAATTTATTGTTTTATCATGAGCAGGCTGGCTAGAAATATTAATTTTACGCGGTTTCATTTGTTCAGGTACTTCGCGTTTTAAATTAATATGTAACAAGCCATTTTGAAGGCTTGCACTTTTAATTTCAATAAAGTCGGCAAGCTGGAATCGTCTCTCGAACTGTCTTCCTGCGATTCCTCTATATAAATAAGTCTTTTCCTCATCAATTGTCTCTTGGCTATTTTGTCCAGTAACAATTAAGGTGCCTTCATGAATAGTTACATCAAGATCTTCTTCAAAAAATCCAGCCACTGCCATAGTGATTCGATAATCTGTTTCACCAATTTTTTCAATATTATATGGTGGCCAATTCGTATTACCTGTTTCTGATGTTTGAAATAAATTATCAACAAGATTAGCCATGCGATCAAAGCCAATAGCACTGCGATAAAAGGGGGTTAAGTCTAAACGTGTCATATTTTTTCTCCTAATAAATAGCAAGATAAAGTGAAAGACTCCCAAAACTGGCAAGTCCTGATTTTCAAAAGCAAATACATTAAAGTCACTTGCTTCTAATCCGCATGTAGGAAATGGAAAATATTTCTTCAAGGGGCGGCGAATAAAAAAAAGCTGACTATAAAAGCCAGCTTAATTATCATTTTTCTTAAATAGGTTTGATGCAGTTTTAGTTCTTAACGCCTAAACCTGAGAAACGCTTATTAAATCGGGCTACTTGACCTTCACTGCCTAAAACACGCTGCTGACCTGTCCAGGCGGGATGGTTTAGGGGATCAACAGAAAGTTTCATTACTTCGCCTTCTTTTCCCCATGTTGAACGCACTGTCCGCTCTGTACCATCAGTCATTACAATTTTAATTTCGTGATAATCAGGATGAATATCTTTTTTCATTTAATAGCTCCACTTGCCAAAAACAGTGCGATGCGCAATCATGCCGGCAAAATTATTCTTTCAAAATTATTCTTTAATGTGAAAGTGTAATACCTCTCTTCAAGCTCGGATGCAAGTCTACTTTGGATAAAAGATGATAAATAGCTCAACTGAATCAAAAAATAATAAAAAACAGGCTCATAAATCCTTTAAAGAGTTACGTATTCTTGTTCCTTACATATATCCCTATCGCTGGCGGTTAGCTGCTGCAGCTGCTGCTTTATTGATGATTTCTGTTGCAATGCTGTCTCTTGGAAGAGGGCTTGCATTCATTGTAGATGAAGGATTGACAGGAGATGACCCAGGCTTTTTAAGCAGAACGATTTTAGTCACATTAGTGATTGCGTTGGTTCTTGCGATTGGCAGCTATTTTAGAGCAAGTCTTGTCAATCAGCTAGGTGAGAGAGTAATTGGCGATATAAGAGCTGCCTTATTTCATCATATATTATCTCAGTCCAGTAGCTGGTTTGAAAGCGCAAGACCAGGAGATATTTTAAGCAGATTGACAGCTGATACAACCATTATTCAAGCTGTGCTTGGCTCTACCTTATCTATGGCTGTACGTAATATCATTTTATTGGTTGGCGGTCTTGTTCTCGTAATATTATCAAGCCCCAAAATGTCCTTTGTGTTGGCTGTCCTAGTTCCATTAATTGTCTTCCCACTGGTTTTTTTAGCGCGTAATTTAAGGCAAGCCTCAAAAATAGCGCAGGAAAAAATAGCAGATTTAGCTGTGCTAGCAGAAGAATCAGTCTCTGGGATTCGCTCTGTCCAGGCATTTTCACAAGAAGTATATATTGAAAATAAATTTCAAGAGTTAACGAATCAAGCAGTTATGGCTGCCATTGCTCGCGCAAGATTGAGAGGCTTACTTAGTGGGTTAATCATATTCTTAGTAATTGCTGGAATTGGATGTTTGTTGTGGATTGGTGGTCAAGACCTTAGAGCAGGAACTATAAGTGCTGGAGAGCTTACGTCATTTGTTTTTTATGCTTTTCTGGTAGCGGCATCTGTTGGCGCCCTTTCTGAACTTGGCGGTGAATTGCAACGTGCGATAGGCGCGCTTGAGCGTATTTCAGAGATTTTTGCAATTCAGACAGAATTTGCTGTGCCGCTTACGCCAGTTAAAACAGATCCACAATTATCATCAGATATTACTTTTGAGAATGTTTCCTTTTATTATCAATCAAGACCAGAAACGCCAGTGTTGGATAATATTAATTTTACTGTAAAGGCAGGAGAGCATGTTGCATTGGTAGGTCCTAGTGGAGCAGGAAAATCAACTATTCTACATTTATTATTGCGCTTTTATATACCGATAGAAGGTCAGATAAAAATTGGAAATACAATGATCAATTACATGACTAATAGCCAGTTGAGAAGCCATATTGGGCTTGTTCCTCAGGATGCGGCGCTATTTTCACAAACGATTGGGTATAATATCGCCTTTGGCAGTCCAAATGCAAATTTTGCAGATATTGAGAAGGCAGCAACGCAGGCAGAAGCGCACCAGTTTATAAGTGAGTTACCAGAGGGATATAATACTTTGGTAGGGGAGAAAGGGATGCGACTTTCAGGAGGTCAGAGGCAACGCATTGCCATTGCACGCTGTATATTGCGACAGCCATCTATTATGCTGTTAGATGAAGCTACAAGTTCCCTAGATAGCCAAAATGAAGCTCTTGTGCAGAAAGCTCTGCGCAAAATTCGTTTGCATAGAACAAGTATTGTTATTGCGCATAGGCTCTCAACCGTGATTGATGCAGATCGCATTTTTGTTATGGATAAGGGCAAAATTATTGCGCAAGGAAATCACGAGCAATTATTAGCTCAGTCAGAATTATATCATCAACTTGCACAGCATCAGCTATTATCAGATTAAATAAAAAAATCATTTCCCAATGAATTGGACAGCTAGAAAATCATTTATAGAACTACTATAAGAATTAAATTGTCCTGTTGTTTCATTATGGGTTGTTCCAGAAATTAAAATATCTATCTCGCCTTGAATTATGTTCTGATAAGGCAGATTTGTTGCAATCTTAGCTTCTGCTTCATTGCTGAACATTGCGATGTTGGAGATAGGATGAGCATACTCACTAGTAATCTCTAAATTTCCAGTAATATTTTCTAAATTATTGAAGTTACCAATTAAATTTGCTTCCCCATTTATAAAATGAACGTTAAAGGTGCCAATGCCACTAAAAGTTTTAAGAGATGAAAAACCACAACCACAAATTACGTTAAAGTCTATATTCCAACTTAACAATTCAGGACTTAATATTTCAGATTCAATGTGATTTTGCTGTTGTAAAATAGTAAACACATCTCCTTCTTGTGACAGAGTACTAGCAGAAAGCTCATATGCTGAGGTTGGCTCAATAGTCACAATAGTGCTTGAATGCTGATAATGTTTCTCATTTATAAATATTTCTGTTGAAGAGGGGCTGAAGGGATAAATTTTTCGTGCCAAAAAATGAGTGCTAATGATGGGGGCATTCTGCGTAGCTATTTCATTTTGTGAATTTGTATCTGCATCTGTGTTGCTAATGGCTGAGGGGGTTCATCAGCAAATTGACTAATGTCAAACAGCTGATTTTGTTCTGGAATTATAGGGGTAGATGAGGTTGAGCCAAGAGGTGATATCTGCTCAGGAAGGATGGGCAGATAGATTTCATCTTGTATTATCACCAGAGGGTGTGTCGCTTGATATTTAATTCGATGCCATTGAATTTCAGCAGCAAACACCTGTGTAGATAGGAAAAAATTATAATAAAGGCATAAAATCAACACACCCAGCCATTTTACTGACCATTTTAATGGTGAGCCGTATGTAAGTGTTTTACAGGAGAGATAAGTTATTTTTTTCATACTTTTGCTAGCTAGATTTTTTTATTATTCAAATAAATTAGCTAAAAGTATTAAAGGATTAAGATTCGGGCACAACTCGCTGAGTAAGTTTTAACTCAATTCTTCTGTTTCTTTGTTTGGCTGTTTCTGTATTGCTATTATCAATTGGTTGAAATTCTCCATATCCTGTTGCAGCTAGTCTATTCGCTGGAATGCCTTGTGAGCGCAGAAACCGAACAACTGAAAGTGCTCGTTCTGTTGATAAATCCCAATTATCTCTAAAATACGGATTTTCTGCAATTGGGTCGCTATCTGTATGACCTTCAATTTGCAACACCCATGGAATATTTTCAGGAATTGTGTTTTCTATTTCTTCTATTGCAGATGCAATTTTTGCTAGTTGCTCTTTTCCAGCGTTGCTTATATCAGCCCGACCTGCGGCAAATAAAACTTCTGATTGAAAGATAAAGCGATCACCAACCACACGTACTTCTGTCCTGTTTTTTAAAACCTGGCTCAATTGCCCAAAAAATTCAGATCGAAATTTTTGTAACTCTTGGACACGGGATGCTAATGCAGAGTTTAATTTTTTTCCTAGGTCAGCAATCGTAATTTTATCATTGATGGATTGCCTTTCTTTATCAGCAAGTAAACTATTTAACTTTTGTAATTCTTCTTTAAGTGCGGTCGTATTCGCTAATAATCTTTCGATCTCAGCTTTTGCCTCTTTGCTGGTATTATTGGCTGTATTTAACGCTTTTATCTTTTCAAGCAATACTTGTTCAGCGATTAGTAATAAACGTTGTTTTTCAGCTAACTCTGCTTCACTCAGAAGATTTTGATCTGCTAGTTCAGTTAGTTCTACCCCTAATTTAGTTATTGTCTTATCCTGCTTCATAATTTGAGCAAGACTCTGATTATATTCGTTTTCCATTTTATCAAGACTATCTGCTTGAGCTTCATAAGCCTTCTGGCTTGCGGCAAGGCGGCTGATTAAATCTTTAATCTCACCTAATCGCGTTTCAGCAAGGCTATTTGTTTGCTGAAGATTAGCCTCCAATTCGATAATTTGTGAGCTGAATGATTTGATATCTGCTTGCTGCGCCGTTATTTCATTTTCTTTATCTAAAAGATCAGATTGTAATGTAGCAATTTCAGATTGTAATAGCTGATTATTATCTATTAAGCTGCTGATTTGCAGTCTGGCTTGA
>JABJAN010000035.1 GCA_018666135.1 Alphaproteobacteria bacterium
AATTGCTGGCTTTGCAAGCGTTTTGGCATCCACATACCACTGATCCATCAGCCAAGGCTCAACAATCACTCCAGAACGATCCCCATGCGGCACCGAATGTATATTAGGAACAATTTCGGCTAATAGACCAAGTTCATCTAATTCAGATAAAATTTTCTTTCTTGCATCAAATCTATCAAGTCCAACAAACCTATCAGGTGCATTATCATTAATGCATGCATATTGATCAAATATATTTAATAACTCTAAATTATGTCTGCGACCTACTTCAAAGTCATTAAAATCATGTGCAGGGGTAATTTTAACAGCGCCAGTTCCTTTTTCCATATCTGAATAGCTATCTGCTATTATGGGTATTTCTCTTCCAACCAAGGGTAGCGTTACTGTTTTACCTATAAGTGCTTGATAGCGTTCATCATCAGGGTGCACGATAACAGCCATATCACCTAGCATTGTTTCTGGCCTAGTTGTGGCAACAGTAATGAATTTGGAAGGGTCTTCTGTTAGGGGATAACGCAAAGACCACATATTCCCATTTATTTCTTTTTGTTCAACCTCAAGATCAGAAATGGCAGTTAGCAATTTTGGATCCCAATTAACTAACCTTTTATCTCTGTAAATAAGATTTTGCTTGTGCAGTGACACAAATACTTTAATTACGGCGCGTGATAATCCTTCATCCAAAGTAAATCTACTTTTAGGCCAGTCTGGCGTGATTCCTAAATGACGTTGTTGATGTATAATAGTGCCACCAGACTGCGACTTCCATTCCCACACTTTTTCAACAAATTTTTCTCTTCCTAGATCACGTCTATTTATATTTTGCTCTGCTAATTGACGTTCAACAACCATTTGAGTTGCAATGCCCGCATGGTCCATACCAGGCTGCCACAAGGCATCTCTTCCTGTTTTGCGATAATATCGAATTAATATATCTTGCAAGGTGAAGGTGAGTGCATGGCCCATATGTAATGAGCCAGTCACATTTGGAGGTGGCATCATTATGGTATATGGATTAGATGCACCATCAGGAGCACACGCAAATGCACCTGAGCGTTCAGATTTTTCATACCATTTAGTTTCAATTAAATCTGGATTATATGTTTTCTCTAACATTTAATAAATCTGCTTTCATATTAACACCAAAACCAAATAGTAATAGCTTGTATTAATGGCTAAATCGAATTTAAAAAGCCATTTTCAAGAATATTACAAATCATTTATTTATCACTGATATAATAGAATTAAATTCAGGTTCTGGACTATCTAGCTCTTGCAATTCAGGCAAGACTTCGCCAACACCTAAATTTTCAACTGTTAGCTCTCCTATTGCTTGAAGCAATTGAAAGCCAGTTAATAAAACTAAATGATTAGCTTGTAATTTTCGCAATTTTGCATTTTTCAAATCATCTTCTGCATCAAGCTGATCAAGAAAAGTTTTATTTCCAAATTCTACTTCCGTTGTTATTGCGTCAACTACCAGTTGATAGGCATCCACCTCAGATTTAGATGCTTTAAACTGGATTTTTGCTGAAATATGATTCCTAAATCCAGCACGTGCAGCAAGCCCAATTGAACGATAAATTTCATCACGATCATATCTTGCCGCTAATGAATCTGATATTAATTGTTGTGATTTAGCCTTGGCAGATGATGTTGCCAAGATAGGAACAGAAAAAGCCAAGTTAGCAGCAACTTCATTACCATCCGTTGTGGATATACCAGCTGTATTTTGTGACTTTGCAGTTACAGAAAAATCTACTGTTGGCCCAAGTGATTTAATCAAAATATCTTGTTGTATATCAGCTATTTTCTCACTTGCTGCCGCTAATGTAATAGACGGATGATTTTCATAAGCGCGTGTTTCACTAGCCTTTATTTTTAGCGGAATTAATGCTGGCAACTCAGGAGTTGTAAGTGCGACTGGCGAAAAGCCAATTAATGATTTATATTCTTCGGTCGCATTTTCGAATGCTGCTTTAGATGAAATTAGGTCAGAATGTGCGCGCAGTTCTTGAGACCGAATTAGAGCAAGATTTGCAATTGTAGAAACCCCCGCTTCAACGCGTAATTCTTCTGCTTTGGTTTGCTTCTCCAACCTATCGAAGTTACTTTGATGTAAGGCAACCTCTTCTTTACTCTGAATAACATTTAAATAAGCTGTGATAATAGCCATTACAGTTGATTGTTCAGCAACGTAATATTCAGCTTCAGCTATTTGTAAAGCCAAAAAAGCAGCTTCTTTTTTAGATGTTGTTTCACCAAAATCATATAATTGTTTGGATAACGTAATTGCCCCTGTAAGAGTTGAGACACTGTAGGAATTTCTGTCATCATTATTTCTATCATAGGCTGTTTGTGACTCAGACAAGGAAAAAGTACCTGCCAAATCTTTACTGCTTCCAGCAATCACCACTTCTTGCTTAGCAGATAAATATGCTTGTCTTGACGCTGCTAACTCATTTGAGTTTTCGATTCCAGTTCGCAAAGCATCATTAAGGCTATTTGCGTGTGAGTATGGGACAAATGTTCCAAAACAAGAGAAGGTAAAACCAGTTAAAACAACGATTTTTAGCAAATTAGCCTTATCTATAAGCAACACTGACATTTCCTTTCTTTTTCTGTTTCATATTAATTTGCCCATAGATATTCTAAAAACGAAACTCTGTCTTTTCCTTGAATTCTTCAAGTGTTGGTACTTGCGCATTAAATAAACAGGTGCGTGAGAATTTTTTTCCAGAACGCATCCATACGCTAGCCTCACCTGCGGAAGCTATGTTGCTTGGTCTATAAATAGATACAAGTCTTCCATTCTCAGAAAGCTGATTTAAGATATTATCTGGAACAAAACTTACGCCACCATCAATTAAGATAGCATTGTAAGGTGCCTCTTTTTCATATCCATCTTGCAGTCGGCCTTTAAACAAAATAGTGTTAGATACGTCCAAGGTTGCAAGATTGCTTTCTGCTTTCTGAAGCAAGGGTGCTCGCGATTCTATTCCAATTACAGATGCCGCTATCTGTGAGATAATAGTGGCACTATAACCAGTGCCAACACCTACAATCATCACATTATCAGATATTTGTAATGCAAGAGATTGAATCAAACGTGCCAATATCATTGGCTCCATTAGATATCTTCCATTACACAAGGGCAAATCTTCATCAATATAAGCAATGTCTCGCATGGCTTTTTGAACAAATAATTCCCGAGGTGTTTCTGCAAAAGCTGATAAAACCAATTCATCTATAACCTTGTTTGGTCTTATCTGGCTCTCAAGCATCATCTTTCTGGCATGGTCAAATGATTGTTCGTTCATTCATCAACTCTTAATAGCTAGGTAAAGGAAATAATTATCACGCTTATAAAGGGTTACCTTACACAATTCAATCTCGCTTTTATCTAGAAGCAGTTAAATTTACATATATTTACTTTGAAAATGAAAAAATATGCGTTCATTTACACATAAAAAAAACTGGCTCTTGTTCAAGAGCCAGTTTCTTATGAATGAATAACAGGTAAAAAATTATGGTTTTACTCTGCTGCTGTTTTGCTTTTTTGAGCATGAACTGTTGCCGCATTGACAGCAGGCAATACTTTTTCAGCTGCAAGTATCATAGAACGACGTCCTAATTCGGCAGACGCCCAATCCTTACCTGCATATAACAAAGTTCCAAACTCACCAACTTCGTCTTGAAACTCAAGAATTTCGTCAGCTACTTTATCTGGCGTGCCCCAAATAATGAGCTTATTACACACATCTTCAAGAGTTACCTCATCATCTGGCTGATCACGATAGGTCTTGAATAGCTCTAGACGATTATGTTTGCGCATTTTGGTTAGAAGCTGATTGTAATAAAAAACATAAGGACTATCTGGGCCAAGTGCATATTCCTTAGCTGTGGTTAAATCATCCGCAACAAATACAGATTTTGCAACGCGCCAATTTGCAGGGTCAGCTGGTCTGCCAACGCGCTCGCACCCTTCAACATATTTTGGCCAGTGAGTCTTAACCCACTGCGGCATTAAGAAGTTTGCACTAATTGGCTCCCATCCTCTGGCAGCTGCTTCTGTTACGCCTCTTGAAAAAGGTGCTACAGCCGTGACAACAATTGGTGGATAAGGCTTTTGCAGGGGCTTTGACATGATGCCCTGGCCAATATCTGTAAGAGACGTTCTTTCCGTCGTAATATTCCAATATTTACCTTCAATATTATAAGGTGATTCAGATTCCCATATTTTTAAAACGGTATTAATACCTTCTAAAAACATTTCATTTTTATCATTATCCAACGTACCAAATACTTCTGCATCTGATGCTAAACCACCAGGCGAAATACCAAAATTCAATCTTCCATCTAGCATATGATCAAGCATGGCAATTTGACCTGCTACGTGCGCTGGATGAGAGTTAGGCAAATTAACTGTGCCAGTTCCAAGACGAATTTGTTTGGTATCTGCGGCAAGGGAAGCGACAAACAAAGCAGAAGACGTGATATTTTCGGCAGCGTCTGTTACGTGCTCTCCAACATAAGCCTCTGAAAAGCCTAATTCATCAGCAAGCAAAAATGCTTCTCTATCCTCTTTAAGACTTAGCCTCCAATCCTTGTTAACAGGATGAATAGGCATAGTGAAAAAACCGATTTCCATAAATTGTAACTCCTTACCAATGCTTACTTTTACAAATTAAAATGTTCATGTACTCATTATATAGGGTTATCTATCAACAAAATAAAATAATATAATTTTACATCTGCCATCAATTTTTATTATACCTTAATTATCGGCATTAAAATGGAATGGTTTAATGGTTTCACTACGACAACTAAATTCATTAATAGCGGTATATGAGGAAGGCTCATTTACGGCTGCATCAGAACGTGAAAATGCTACTCAATCTGGCATTTCTCAACATATAAGCCTTATAGAAAAAGAGCTTGAAATACAGTTATTTACTCGCAATTCTAACGGCGTTACGCCAACTACTTTATGCCATGCTTATTATCGTAAGTCTATTGATGCCATTCGCACATTACGGGAAGCAGAACAAGAGGCAAAAACGGCTGGTAAGGGACTAACTGGACGCGTTAATGCTGGCTTAATGCCAAGCTTTACACGCGCAGCCCTTGCCCCTGTTTTAAGCGAAATATCGGTAACTCACCCTAATATAGAAATCAGTGTAATCGAATCATATAGCGGCAGCCTGACTGAAATGGTAAAATCAGAAGAGCTTGATTTTGCGCTTGTTCCAGTAATGACAGGAACTCAAGGGATCCGCCATAGCCACTTAGTAAGAGACAGGGAAGTATTGGTTTCAGCACCATCTTTTGGTCTTAAACAAGGTAAAGAAATTTCTTTAAAGGCTTTTGAGCCCTTAAACATAGTTCTTCCAACCAAAGCAAACATTCGGCGCCTAAAATTGGAGGATTATTTCACAGCTAACACAATAAATATTGCGAATATAATGGAAATGGATTCTATGATGGGAACATTAGAATTTGTTGCTTCTACGCATTGGGTCACTATCCTACCCTCTTTAATCTGCGTGCCCGATATAACCTCAAATGCACGTCACATAAACCCAATTATACGACCTAACATATATTCAGATTTTGTTATCATAGAACCTTTGGCAAGGACTTTAACGCCGCAAGCATCATATTTTTTAAAATTACTTCAAGAAAAAATATCATCTCTTGCATGGCAAGATGGAGAGTGATTTTCTGTTATTTAAAGGATGCCAAAAAAAGAGTCTGATATAATATATTTTTGGCATCATACCATTGTCTTACATTAAATAAGTGCTGCCTTAGCTAATTTTTCCTAATGCTCTTAACACTCTTTCAGGAGTCATTGGCATTTGCCACAATCCGCATTCCAAAGGAGCAAGTGCATTATTCACAGCATTCATAAGAGCAGCCGGTGCACCACCAGTTCCAGCTTCACCTGCTCCTTTTGCGCCTAACACGGATGTTTTGGTAGGTGTTTCAACATGAGCGACCGTAATTTCTGGCATTTCACTTGCCATAGGTACTAAATAGTCCGCCATTGTCGCATTCTGCATCTGACCATCTGCATCATAGACACATTCTTCATATAATGCGCCACCAATACCTTGCACCACGCCACCGCGAATTTGACCGTCAACAAGTTGTGGATTGATAACCCTGCCACAATCTTCAACTGCCCAAAAATGCAAAATCTTAACTAAGCCTGTTTCAATATCTACTTCTACATGAGCTGCCATTGCGCCATTGGTAAATACAAAGGGAAAATCAGTAACCCGGTAATGTCTTGTAGCAATTAATTCAGGCTTTAAATCATCTGGTAATTCATTGCCACGATAATAGACAATTTTAGCCAAATCCCCAAGAGAGATTTTCTGCTCCCTTGTTTCTTTTGCAACGATCTCGCCTTTATCAATATCAAGAGTTTCTGGTTTTGCTTGTAATATAACAGCAGCAACATCTAAAACCTGTTCTTTTAAAGCAAAAGAGGCTTGCAACATCGCCTCGCCGCCAATACCCGCACCTCTAGAAGCCCAAGTGCCGCCGCCATATGGCACTGTGGCTGTATCTCCTGTTGTTACCTTTACACGTTCAATGGCAACGCCAAAAACATCAGCCGCAATCTGTTGTAGAATTGCATTAGTACCTTGTCCCTGCTCAGTAACAGAAGAAGAAATATGCAAAGCGCCAGCTGCGTCCAAACGCACCGTTGCGCCATCTTGAGATGCGATAGGAGCACCGCCAATACCATAGAACATTGGCGACGGGTTGGTAACTTCAACTAGAGACACAAAACCAATACCGCGATAAATGCCCTTTTTTCTTTGTTCTTTTTGATCAGCTAAAATCGATTCATAATCTAGTAATGTCATTAATTTATCTAAACATGCATGATGAGAAAGGTCATCAAACCTCATCCCTGTTGCGGATTTAGTAGGATAAGCATCGTCTGGAATAAGGTTTTTACGTCTAATTTGCACAGGATCCATATTAATCTTGCGGGCAGCTTCTTCAATCATACAATCAGAGATTGCCATAGCAATGGGATGTCCTACTGCACGATATTGACACATTAATGTTTTGTTCTGAAACACCACTTTTCCAGTGGCACTATAATGCTCAAATTGATATGGCGCCCCTGTTAAATTTAAAATTTGATTACATTCAATTGCTGAGGTTCTTGGATACATGGAAAAAGGACCAATTCCAGTAAAGTCGTTAAATCCCATACCAACAATGGTGCCATCTTGCTTCACGCCAATTTTTGCATCAACCACATGGTCACGAGCATGAATATCAGTAACAAAGCTTTCTAATCTATCGGCTGTAAATTTAACAGGTCGTTTTAATAATTTAGCTAAAATTGCGGTTGCGATTTCATCTCCATAAGTATGAACTTTAATGCCAAAAGAGCCTCCTACATCATGAGCAACTACGCGCACATTTTCTTCCAACATATCCAGATGTTTTGCCAAAATAAATTGCAGCATATGAGGCGCTTGCCCAGAATAATACATAATTAATTCCTCATCACCTGGAATATAATCACATACGGTTGCTCTTGTTTCTAATGTAACGCCTGTATGGCGACCAAATTTTATCTGCTTTTCAACCACCACAACATCATCTTGCTGAAGTGCTTCTTCTAAACTGCCAACTTCAACTTGGCGCTGCCAGGCAAGATTACTATCATATTCCTCATGTATAAGAGGTGAGTTGGGTGCTAATGCTTGAAGTGTGTCCGTCACAGCTGGAAGCTGTTCATAGTCAATTTCGATTAATTCCAAGGCATCTTCTCCCAACGCCCGAGAAGTACAAACAATTACTGCCACAGGCTCACCTTGCCATCTTGCAACATCAACAGCCAAAGGATATTGCGCAGGTGAACGCAAACCTGGAAGATGGCTTAGCACCCCAACATAAGGCGCCACATGTTGAGCAATTTCATTACCTGTATAAACAGCAATAACACCAGTTGCTTCTGCTGCATTACTTGTATTGATTGACTTTATTTTAGCGTGAGCATACGGCGAACGTAAGAAAACAGCATGCACCATTCGCGGCAATTGCATATCATCTACATATCTGCCCTGACCTCTTAACAGCCTAGCAGCATCTGACCTTGGAATCGATTTGCCTATATATTCAGATGGTTTATCAAAAATAGTTGCTGGACCGCTCATTAATTTTGCCTTTCCTCAATCGTGGTGCAAATAGCATCTACGATAGCTTGATAACCTGTGCATCTACAATAATTGCCAGATATATATTCTTTAACTTTTTGCCTATCTGCTGGATTTCCCTGTTCAATATACTCAATGGAAGACGCAAGCATACCAGGCGTGCAATAGCCGCATTGCAAGGCATTACCTTGATGAAAATTTTTAATTAAATCAGAGGCATTTTTTTCAGATTCAAATCCCTCTATGGTGATAATTTCTGCACCATCGGCTTGAACAGCAAGTGTTAAACAGCTTCTTGCCGTCCGACCATCAAGAAAAAGGGTGCATGCTCCACAAACGCCGTGTTCACAGCCAACATGAGTTCCTGTTAGACCAAGTTTAGTCCTCAAAAAATCGGCTAGATTCATTCTTACTGGCACATCCTCTATATATTTTTCGCCATTAACACTAACGGTGATTTGAGCCGTTTTAGACATTATTTCATCTCCTTCAAGGCGCGCGCCAATACTATTTTAGCAATATGTTTTTTAGCCTCTGGACCTGCATTCATATCCCCTTCAAACTCTATTTCGTCAAGAGAGTTCTGCGCATCTAAAATAATGTTTTCTGAGAGCTCTGACACACCAGAAAGTATTTTTTCTACACCGAAAGCCCTAATAGCAGAACTTGAAACCCCAAAGAACGCCACTCTTCTGGTTAAATCAGCATCTTGTGCAATACAAACGCCAGCCATTGCATAATCACCATGGCGTCTTGCTATTTCATGAAATCCAAATAATTGCCCTGTTTGTGCCTTTGGCAAGATTATTTTTGTGATTAACTCATCTGTTTCACACGCTGTCTCATAGATGCTTTTAAAAAAACTGCTTGCTGGTTCTAAACGAACCCCATTTTGAGATGTTATCTCTATTTTTGCATCCAAACAGAGTAATACCGCAGGAAGCTCTGCTGCAGGATCTGAAAGACCTATTGAGCCACCAATAGTACCTCTATTGCGAATAGCTGCATGGGCTACATAAGGAAGCACTTTAGTAATTAACGGACAATGTTTTTTTATTGATTCATGTGATTGCAACTCGTAATAACGAATCATCGCGCCAATTTCTATCGCATCATCTGTGACGTTTATTACACTCAACTCAGAGATGCCTGATAAATCAACAAGCGTTCCAGGTGAAGCCATCCGAAAATTCATCATCGGCATCAGACTTTGCCCACCAGCTAAAAGCTGGCACTCCAAATTATCATCCGAAAGTAAATTCAACACGTCTGAAAGTGAATTTGGCTTTTCGTAGCTAAAATCAGGCGCTTTCATTTTTATTCCTTATTTTTGTTTTTATATTATTTTTTTAATGTTGCATTCTTCTTTATGAATATATTAATTGTAGCAAGCATTATATATTATTTTTACATAAACAACCCTAAAAAAGGAAAAAATTAATGAGCTCATCTACTCCCAAGACAGAAGTGATTATGACATTATCAGCGATTGGCGAAACCCATTCTCGAACAAGTGTTCAAACACGCGATGTAAGCACTATTATTGATGAGCCAGAAATAAGAGGCGGCACAAATCGCGGACTTTCCCCGACGGAAACTATGATGTCATCTCTAATTGGTTGCACCAATGTAATTAGTAAAAAAATTGCTCATAAAATGGGGTTTGAGTTAGGTGAAATGGATATTACACTTAAAGCCAAATTCGATAGACGCGGCACCATGCTAGAAGAAGAAGTTGAAATCCCTTTCCCATCCATAACAATGGATATTGAAGTAGATACTAACGCAAGTGAAGAGCAAATGAATGCAATGAAAATAGATTTAGCGAAATTTTGCCCAATAGCAAAGGTGCTTCGTGGAAGTGGTGTTGAGATTGTGGAGAATTGGATTGTAAATCCTCTATAAAAGCTCTAATAATTCAGCTACTATTTTTTAATTTTTAAACCTTAATTTTTATATATTTCTTTATGAAGGAAAACCGAATGACACATACTTTAATGCCTGGTGCGCAGTCCCCTGAGTTAAGCCTTCCTCTTGTAGGTGGCGGAAATTGGACGTTATCAGAGCAAACACCAGAAAATTTTACAATGGTTATTTTTTATCGTGGATTGCATTGTCCTGTTTGTAAAAATTATCTTGGTAAACTTAATTCAATGATGGTTCAAATTACAGAATTAGGGTTTTCTGTAGTGGTTGCATCCATGGATTCAGAGCAAAAAGCACAACAAGCAAAGTCAGATTGGGAAATCGACAAAGTTAATCTTGCTTATGGGTTAGATGTCGAAACAGCAAAAAAATGGGGCTTATATATTTCAACTTCAATCAAAGAAGCAGAAAGTGATATTTTCTGTGAACCTGGATTAATGTGGATTAAACCAGATGGTACATTGTATCTGATTGATATCTCAAACATGCCTTGGGCACGTCCTGATCTAGAATTCCTAATGCCAAAAGCAAAATTTGCAGTTGAAAATAGCTATCCAACACGTGGCTCAAGCACGCTTTAATAGTTTATATCTAAATTACATTTTTTAAATAATTTTATATAATATGGTTTCTACAAAAGGAGTATATAGATGGCAAAATTTACTAGACAACATATTTACGATACAGCAAAAGAACTGTCAAATTGGGGTCGTTGGGGAGATAATGACCAATTTGGTACATTAAATAACATCACACCAGAAGATATTGTTAATGCTGGCAAGTTAATCAAAAAAGGTAAAGTTTTTGCTTTAGGACTTGATTTAAAAGAAAAAATTCAATCAGGTCTTTTTGGTGGACGATGGAATATGATTCATCAAATGTTAGCTACAGGAACAGATGCGGTTGCTGGCAAGCAAGACACAGATGGTAAAACATATTTAAGATATGCTGATGATGCCATTAACCTTCCTTGTCAGGGCTCTACTCAGTGGGATGCTTTATGTCATATTTTTCTAGATGATAAAATGTATAACGGATATCCAGCAACAGATGTAACTGTTCAAGGTTCAACAAACCTGGGTATAGAGCATGTACGTGATAAAATGGCAGGGCGCGGAGTTTTGCTCGACATTGCTCGTTTTAAAGGTGTTGATAGCCTTGATGATGGTTATCCAATTACAAATAAGGATTTAGATGAGTGTGCTGCTGCACAAAATGTTGAAATCCGAAAAGGTGATTTTGTGATCGTAAGAACAGGTCATCAAGAGCGTTGTCTTGCGAAGAAAGACTGGACTGGATATGCTGGCGGTGATGCACCTGGTCTTGCATTTGAAACAGCACATTGGATTAAAAATCACGATATCGCAGCTATTTGCGCTGATACTTGGGGATGTGAAGTTCGCCCTAATGAAACTGATGAAGCAAATCAGCCTTGGCATTGGGTAGTTATACCTGCAATCGGCATTTCAATGGGTGAGATTTTCTACTTAAAAGAATTAGCAGAAGATTGCGACCAAGATAAAGTTTATGAATTTTTCTTCAACGCACCTCCACTACATATTCCAGGTGCAGCAGGGTCCCCTATAAATCCACAGGCAATTAAATAATTATGCGTGTCTGGGGAAGAAAAACATCCTCTAATGTCCAAAAAGTTCTTTGGTCATTAGAGGAAATAGGTCAGCCATACGAACATGAAATTGTAGGCGGTATATATGGAGGTAAAGATAGAATTGAATATGCCTCTAAGACTCCTACTAAATTAGTTCCCGTTTTAGAGGATGGTGACCTTGCATTATGGGAGAGCCATTCAATCATACGATACCTTGCTAGAAAATTTCCGAATTCTACAATAGGTATTGATAATGACCGCAGAGATGCGAAAATTAGTTGCTGGATTGATTATAATAGCAGTGCCTTTCAGCCTGCTCTGATCGGTCTTTTCTGGGAGATGGTGCGCACACCATCCGCTCAGAGGTCAAAACAAAATGAAGAAAAGCACTATAAATCACTTGTCTCATCTGCAGCTATTCTTAGTGAAAGATTACAAACGCATGATTTTCTATTAGATAGTTTTTCAATTGCAGATATATCAACTGGAACGCTACTGTATCGAATGCAAGAAGTGGCACCTGATATAGCAGCAATACCTTCGCTAACACGATGGTACAATCGCCTTATCGAGCGTACTGGTTATACTAAATTTGTTACTACTAGTTATGAAGAATTAAGAGCAACAGATTGATTTATATTGTTAATTAATTAACAATTGTTGCAGTGGTGCTTACTATTTCATGTAAATTTGGGTTGCTTCTGCCATCTTCATTGCCGCCTTCTGGTTCTACAAATATGGTAGCACCTAAATCTCTTGCGCGGTAATGAGCACGTGCGGATGCTGCTACTCTTTCTTCGGAATAAGCGCGTAATGCTTCAGGAATAGTCTGGTATTTTTCCATTGAGTTTGCTAGGCATAACGCATCACAAGCCGCTTTTGTTACGCCCATGCCCACATGTGGTCTGGCAACACAAGCAGCATCGCCAACCAGCCCCACATTCCCCTCACCCATAATAGGAGAATGATGATCATATATTGGTGTAAAAAATGGCTTCTCAGATTTTTCAAGAATTTCTGCAAAATTAGCAGGCAGTATTTTACGTGCCATATCCGTAAATCGTTTCATCACATCATCTCTTACCAACGGTGGCGGAATCGAAACAGAATAATATTTGCCAGTGTCATCTGTGAGCATATCCTTTAATTCTTCTTTTTCAACGGCAATATACCAAACAAAATTATAACGCCTGTGCCCTTCTCTTAAATCATTTCCAATACCTGCTATAGGATAGCCAATGATTTGGCTTCCCGTAGGAACAAAAAAACCAAATGTTTTAAAAACATCTGAGCGTACTTCTTCGGATAAATCAGCTTCATTTGCCAAAGCGCGCCAGACTACATATCCAGAAGATAAAGGCTTAATTTCTGGCAACATTTGAGAGCGAATAGCAGAGCCAAATCCATCTGCTGCAATAACCAAATCAGCTTCTACTTCTGAATTATCATCAAATATGGCTACTGCTGTTTCTTTTTCTTGGCGATAGCCAACAACAGAGAGTCCTAGATGATGATGGTGATTTGGATGAGAAGCTCTAAGCAGACTATGTATCCTATCCCAGGAAGTCACAATTTGAGGAAACGGCAGGCGAAGTAACTCATTTCCATTTTTATCATACGCTGTTCTATCTTCAACAAACACGCCTAAATCATCAGTTGTAATGTCTATTTTATGAAGTGCATCAATCAAAACATCATGCGTAACTATACCAGCACCTCTTCCAGATAATTCAATTGCAGTGCGCTCATAAACATCAACCTGCCAGCCTTTTTTTCTTAGAGCAGCAGCTGCAAATAATCCGCCAATTGACCCGCCACAAATAACAGCTTTTTTCATAAATGACCTTTTTAATTTTATGTGTCGTATTTTTAAGTTAGATGGGAATAAAAAAGTGAAATACTTATTATAATCAATCTATAATGATTGTATTAAAATTTCAAATCTGAATATGTTTCTTTTATGAAATTATTTGTTTTTTATTTAAAATCAGAGGTCGAACATGATTGACAGCTCCAAATCCTTAGAGTAGCAGAGTAAGACTTATTTAGGTTGCTAAGATGGCCCGGTGGCAGAGTGGTTATGCAGCGGTTTGCAAAACCGTGTACATCGGTTCAATTCCGGTCCGGGCCTCCAGCGCATCAATGCCCCCCCGATGCCAAAGCTAATTATATTCCTGCCTCGTCTGGTTTTGTCGATTTTTCTTGTGCAGATAAGAATTGGCCTGAACATTATTGCAATTGCGTTATGTTTGATGATGCGCCACCGCCGGCATAAACAATTTTAGTCGTTTTCAAACATTTTTATGAGGAATTGCCACCTTGACCCGCTTTGTTGCGAACTGCCTGATGTGTATTACCGCCATTGTCTGGGGCGCCACCTTTATTGCGCAAAAAACCGGCATGGAAACGATTGGTCCGATGGGATTTACCTTTGGTCGTTACCTGATTGGCGCTGTCGTTATTGTGCCTTTTGCCCTGTATGAATCACGCAAGATC